>JBBSCU010000227.1:0-9053 GCA_038249935.1 Chroococcales cyanobacterium | reverse complement strand
CCAAGCGATAGAAATGGCATCCTTGGGAGGCGCAAAAGGATTGAATCTTGCAGATAAACTCGGTTCTTTAACTGTCGGAAAACAAGCCGATTTGGTACTTTATGACCTTACCAACTTATCATTACTTCCGCGTACAGATCCCATTGGTTTATTGGTTTTAGGTCGTCCCACAAATGTTGTCGATAGTGCTTGGGTGAATGGCAAACAAATTGTTGCTAATGGCAAAGTTACTACTATTAATGTTGATGATTTGCGACAAGAATTATTTAACCGTAGTCAGTGGGAAACAAAGCGTAAGTCTGAAACCGTCGCGCAAATTGAAGCACGTTATCGCACAGTTATGGGATTGTGAAACAGAAAGAAATACACTTTAATCTATTATAAAGGCTGGTCGGCTGTAGTCTGGGTTTACAATGATGACAGAAGTCTACTAACTTGAATTGGGAAATTGCCTGTATGCCTAACCCCAAACTCAATGGCGAAGAAATTACCCGATGTGGGAAAGAACTCTACGAGAAGAGTATCCGCTCTCAAGTGGAGACGGCAGAGAATATTGGCAAAATTATCTCAATTAATGTTGAAACGGGTGAATATGAAATCGGTGATGATTTAGTAGTAATTAGTCGGCGATTACAAGCTAAACAGGCTGATGCAGCAATTTGGGCAGAACGAATTGGATTTAATGCAGTCTATGCCGTTGGTGGTACATTAATCAGGACGGTATAGTGATTCACGGAACTGTAGTCGGGCTTCAAGCTCATATAGGTGTGATTCTTTGTCTTCCAGAACTTTCAAACATAGAAATTGACTGTATTGTTGATACAGGCTTTGAAGGTTTCTTGACCTTACCCTCTGCTGTGATTAGTAAACTTGGGCTGCAATATATTGCCCGAATCGACGCAAATCTTGCTGATAATTCTAATGTTGCAGTTAACGTTTATTTGGCAACTATTTTGTGGAACGGTGTAGAGCGCGAAGTTGCGGTGCTGGGAATGGGTCGTCGTCCACTTATTGGAACTGCCCTACTTGAGGATTATCATCTCAGTATAGACTTCTATGACGGTGGTACGGTTCTGGTGGATGATATCCTGTAGTCCTGAGCAATGCTGCGAGCAAGTTGATAGCAATGAGTAGTAGATACTTGCTCGACAGCAACTTTTTGCAAGAAATTGATTTATCCCACAACAGCCGGACTTGCCACATTTTCCTGTCTTTGGGAAGGCGATCGCATTCCCAAACCAAGTAAGTTCAACATTTCTCGATCGCTATCGTAATCTGGACAGGGAGTTGTCACCGTCAACATTTTGTTATCGTCGCTAGAAAAGATCGAATTGGCTCCTGCCATAAAGCAGAAAGCTTGTTCTACTTGAGAAAGTCTCGCTCTACCGGCACTAAGACGCACATCGGCAGCTGGCATTAAAATCCTGGCTGTGGCAATCATCCGCACAACATCCCAAATGGGGACATCCGGCTGATTTTCTAAGGGTGTACCCGGTACTTGTGAGAGAATATTAATCGGCACGGACTCTGGATGTGGATGTAAGTTTGCCAGAGTTTGTAACATCCCCACACGGTCTTCGACAGTTTCGCCCAAACCCAGGATACCGCCGGAACATACAGTAACATTTGTTTGACGGACATTCTCAATTGTGTTCAAGCGATCGCTATAAGTCCTGGTGGTAATAATTGTGCTGTAATATTCCTCTGAGGTATCTAAGTTATGGTTGTAGGCGTAAAGTCCCGCTTCTGCCAATTTCCTGGCTTGATTTGCCGTCAACATACCCAGAGTACAGCACACTTCTAAACCCATTGCGGTTACATCCTTGACCATTTCCAGGACTTCCTCAAATTGTGAGTTATCCCGCACTTCCCGCCAAGCAGCACCCATGCAGATGCGACTAACGCCAGTTTCTTTAGCTTTTTGAGCGATGCCAATTACGGTTTCTTTTTCTAGGAGTGCTTGCGCCTTTACCTCTGTTTGATAGCGCGAAGATTGGGCACAGTAGCTACAATCTTCTGGACAACCTCCGGTTTTAATCGATATAAGCTTACAAACTTGTATTTTTGTTGGGTCATGATATTGGCGATGCACACTAGCAGCTTGATAAATAAGCTCTAGCAATGGCGTGTTGTATATCGCCCGAATCTCTAATTCCTGCCAATCGTAGCGTATTCCCACCACATCACTATCCTTACGGCTGATTCTGCTAATTGGAACATCATAATACAACAAAGTTGAATACTGTTAAACCGCAGGTATGAGAGAATTTACACAATCTAGAGAATATTCTTAGAAGATATCCCGTCGATTAAGTCCTGTTATGATATCAGAACTGCCATTAATTACAAGCGATCGCTTATTATTACGAGTAGCGATCCATGAAGATATACCCCAAATTATCAAATACTTTACTAATAACAAAACTTATCTCACTCCATTCTACCCTTTTTGGGCTGATGGTTTTTTTACTGAAGAGTATTGGCAGTATCAGATAGAGAATAATTTTATGGAATTTATCAATGGCCAATCGTTAAAGCTATTTATTTTTACAAAAAAAAATCCCACCGTCATTATTGGAACTGTCAATTTTAGTAATTTTGTCCGAGGAGCCGCCCAATTTTGCTATGTCGGATATAGCCTTGCTGAAAAGAAACAAGGTAAAGGATATATGACAGAAGGACTAAAAGCAGCAACTCAATATCTATTTCAAGAGTTAAATTTTCACCGCATCATGGCTAATTATATGCCTCACAATCGGCGCAGTGGCAATGTACTTAAAAAACTCGGTTTTGTCATTGAAGGATATTCTAGAGACTATTTGTTAATTAATGGGCAATGGGAAGATCATATTCTAACAAGTCTTATAAATCCTAATTGGCAACCACCTAAATTTTAAAATAATTTATAATTGAAAGATCGTCATCCGTAAGGTGTGGTGTTTAGCCGAAAACTACGAATTCTGACAAATTTGTTCCAAACTTCGGTTGAGCCAGTCTTCATACCAATCATAAAAACTCAAAGGCTGCTCCTCATCGCTGTTTACATTAAAATCGTCAGGTTCGGCATCATGAAAAGAATGACAAAAACTCAAAGAAGCAGGATATATTCCATTATCATTAATACGATCATCTATCCAGATGTTTCCTGACTGTTCCCCAGTAATAACTAACATCGCATAAATTCCACAACCATAATTTGTAATGGTCAGAGTACCTTGAATTAACTTATTGTCTAAGTAGGCATCATTGTTAACAATCAAATCCAAATCATTCCATGCTTCTGTTAAAGGAAATGGTTTAGAGAGAATTTTGTAGTTCTGTCGGTATGGCTTTTCTGGAGTGACATCTTCGGATTCAATTGCCGCCAGTTTGTATAATCCATATCCTGGACCTGCACCACCATTACCAACTTCTAAGAGAAAATTTCGATATTCACTTGGTAGTATAATATTGTATCTGGATTCAAACACTTGAATATCTTTGTTACTCAAGCAAGGTTTAAATTGATACTGGTGTGATTCTGAACCAAAAACCTCAAATGTAGCGTCTAAAATAGCTAATTGAGTCAACTTTTTCTTTAATTGCAAAATTTTATTCATTATCCGCTCCAGATTTTAATGGTGGCGCTACCATATTTGGGATATGGGTCGCTTTTTGCGTCTATGCTGATGCCGAAGCCAGAGGTAGTATTAAGGGAAGAATGAATTAAGCTTTGCTCGTAATGACTCTGGCTGAAACTCCAAACTACAAGAATTCTAGCAATCCTTTTCTCACCGTCAACTACGAAAGTGCCTTAGAATCTCTAGGCGGTGACTACTACGATGAGGTTGCGGCGGCAGAATTTCCCCAACATCTACTGCGTTGGCGTAACGATGAACTATTACCCCGTTTCGGTCTAGACCCCCAAGTAGTCAAAGACGAAGATTTTATCGCAGCTTTTGGGAAATTTCAGGGGCGCAAACCCTTGTTGGCGCTACGTTACCACGGCTATCAATTTGGTCAATATAACGGGCAATTAGGTGATGGTAGAGGCTTTCTCTACGGGCAAGTACGTGCCAATGATGGCGAATTGTACGATTTTGGCACAAAAGGCTCTGGGAGAACGCCCTACTCCCGTGGTGGCGACGGTATGCTGACGCTCAAAGGTGGAGTGCGGGAAGTTTTGGCTGCGGAAGCACTGCACTATTTGGGTGTACGGACTTCGCGCTGTCTGAGCATGATTGAAACAGGTTTACCACTCTGGCGGGGCGACGAACCTTCGCCTACCCGTTCGTCTGTGATGGTGAGGATGAGCAGTTCTCATATTCGGTTTGGCACTTTTGAGCGACTGCACTATTTTCAGCGTCCAGATTTAACTCAGAAGTTATTAGACCATGTAATTGAGCAGTATTATCAACATTTAAGTACTGAAGAAGATAAATATGCCCTGTTTTACGCCGAATTAGTTAAACGGGTTGCAGAACTAGCAGCGCAGTGGATGGCGGCTGGCTTTTGTCATGGAGTTCTCAATACTGACAATATGTCGATTACAGGAGAAAGTTTTGATTATGGCCCTTTCGCATTTATCCCTAATTATAACCCCTACTTTATAGCTGCATATTTTGACTATTCTGGACGCTACTGTTACGGTAATCAACCAAGTATTTGCCAGTTGAATCTAGAAATGCTCCAGGAACCTTTGAAGGCGATTATTGATAAAGGCGAAATGGAAGCTGGTTTAGTTAGGTTTGATGAATATTATCAAGCTGAATACAGTTCTTTGATGTTGAAAAAGTTGGGTTTTGTGGAGTTGACACATCCACAAGCTGGGGAACTGTTGAATCTAACGATTGAATTTTTGAAAGTGAGCCAAGTTGGTTATCATCAATTCTTTTATGAGATGGCTCGCACTTTTTCATCTAAATGGCGAGATGAACCAGGTTTTGTAATGAATAGTTCGGATATTGTACCAGTACCGGGTGCATCAGGAATTTTTGATGACTGGTGTATACTGTACCATAAAATTTTGAATGATTTTGATAGCGATGTCTACGACGAGCGTAGATGCAGCATCAATGTAATTGCCCAAACTCTAGCTGTTCATAATCCCAAAACGGTATTATTAAGACCTGTGATTGAATCTATTTGGGAAGCAATTGCTCAGGAAGATAATTGGCAACCTTTTTATGAGTTAATCAAGGCAATTCAGTCGAGGAGATAGTTAAAGTCAAATAGTCGTGCTTACAGACATCCCGCCCGGAACTTCAGTTCCGGGCTAATCGCTCAAGTCCACTCAAGTGGACTGAATTTTTCTCTTTGACAGATGATAGATAGTTAGATACATCGTTTAAAATCTTGTATTTAGTCCTCTTGAGAGGACTTTAGCTATTAGCCTGGGAATTTATTCCAAGGCGGGATGGCAACGAAGCCAGAGATTTCAAAAATGTGAGTGATGACAATACCCCAAGGTAGGAGCTTGAAACCTTATGTACGGTGAATAGTAAATCTTTCCCCCTTGCCCCCCACTCCTAACTAAACTGTTGGGCATAAAACCGCGCATAGCGACGCTCTAGGGCTAATAATTCTTCATGGGTTCCCGATTCGACAATTTGTCCTTGTTCGAGAACTAAAATCCGATCGCACCTTCTAACTGTTGACAAACGGTGAGCAATAATAAATACTGTGCGTTTTTCCATCAATCTTTCCAGCGCTTCCTGTACCAGCGCTTCTGACTCCGAATCTAATGCTGATGTCGCCTCATCGAGAATCAAGATTTGGGGATTGAGCAGAACAGCACGAGCGATCGCAATTCTTTGTCTTTGTCCACCAGATAAGTTTACCCCACGCTCACCCACCCAAGTCTGATAACTTTCTGGCAGTTGGCTGATAAACTGATGGGCATTAGCAATTTTTGCCGCCTCTTTAACTGCTTCCATATCAAAAACATCTTGGCCAAAAGCGATATTTTGGGCAATTGTCCCCGAAAACATGATGGTTTCTTGAGGAACAATCCCAATTTGTCGCCGCAGACTATGCAGCTTGACATCTCGAATATCAACACCGTCAATGAAGATTTGACCAACTTCGGGGTCGTAAAAACGGGGGAGGAGATTCACAAATGTAGTTTTACCAGCACCAGAAGCACCCACAAGAGCGATCGCTTCACCTGGCGATACTAATAAACTAATATCTTTTAATACGGGTTCACCTGGTTTATAGGCGAAGGAGATATGACAATATTCTACTTTGCCTTTGACTGGAGGTAGAGCGATCGCATTTGTCTTTTCGATCACCGTCGGCTGAATTGCCATCAATTCAAAAACCCGGTCAACAGATGCTTCACCCTGCTTAAATTCGTTGTAATTATTCGTTGTATGACCAATAGGGTCAATTAACAGCGCCGCCGCCGCCAAATAGCTGAAAAACTCCGCCACTGTTAAGTTATCTTGGGAAATTTGCCACGCTCCCACAATGAGTAACGATAACGCACTTAAGGCTTCCAGAAATCCGATGATCGGAATTTGAATCGCTTTGAGGCGTTCGGCTGAATATTTTGCTTTCAGACTGCGTTCTGCTTCATAGCCAAAGCGGGCGATTTCGTAATTTTCGGCAGCAAAAGCCTGTACCAAACGAATACCGTTGAAAACTTCTGAGAGGATGGCCGATAAACCCGACACCCGATTTTGACTTTTTAAGGAATACTTGCGTAACTGTTCACCAAACCAGCCAACTAAAATACCCATCAAGGGTGCAACTATCACCGTTGCTAATGTCAGTTGCCAATTTAGGTAAATCATGTAAATCGGAATTGCCACCAACTGCAAAATGCAGGGAATAAAGTCGTGAAATCCTTTATTTACTACTTCACCAACCCGGTCAACATCTTCCGTGAGGCGGTAAGATAAATCACCTGCTTTTGCTGTTTCAAAATAGCTGAGATTGAGCTTTTGAAGATGGGCGTAGACTTGCTGGCGGAGATGAAAAGCAACTCTTAAAGCCGCTTTTGCCATGTACATATCTTGTATAGACTGAAACAAGCCTCTGACAAGAAAGACTAAAGCACAGCTACCAGTTATTTGAGCGATCGCTACTACATTACCTTGTGCAAAGGGAGTTGCCAATTTCCCGGCGAGATTTATCAGCACTAATGTTGCCAGGACGTATCCCAAGATACCAACAAGTCCCTTGGCGATGGTTTTCCACTGGAGTCGGATATAAGGCAGCAGTAGCCAGTAATTAGAACGGGTTTTCAAGCTGTAACGTCCACAACGATATCTTCCTTTGTTTGACGCTATCAGCTTTTAGAGAGTTTCTAAACATTTAACTGATATTAACGTCAGAGTTTGATTTTACTTCCCAGCGAAACAGTCGGGGCAGTTGAGACATATCTAAGGCATAGTTCACCATCCACAACACCAGTTCAAAAATCAATGTTTCTTTTTGGAGGCAGCTGTTTTTTATTTGCCAGTTGTCTATTGAAAACTGCTGCGGACTAATTTTCAAAAGTCATTAGACTAATCCGGGTTTGAGCCGAGATATGTGTTAGTGCCATTCAACAAAGCCTTGTTGAGTTTTTTCTTAGCTTGCTCTCATTTCTTTTTAATGTTCATTTAAAAGTATTCAGGTACTATTCTGAAGCGAAGACTGAAGTAGAAGTTTACCTTTAGCTCTAGAAAATTAATCACGTAATAGAGAGAACCATTGTGAAAAAAGCGCCTATTTTAGCTCTGACCCTGCTCACTGCCTTTGTTGTTCTCCTCATCTCCAAAACGGTAGCTCCTGCCGCAGCTAGCGATGATGTAAGACTTTTTATCACGAGCGCCATTGAACAACCTAACAATAAGGTAACTCTGCCACTCCGTCGCGGTACCCGTTACGGGCAAGCAGTTTACTATATCATTACCGACACATCTGACGGCAACCTTTCTGATAAGCTGGGTGTCAATCGCTCGAACAAGCTGGAGAATGCGGCTAACACCGGGGCAGTCCAGAAGGTAAATTACAACGCTGACGGCACGATCAACTTTCCGGCTACAGTCGATTTCAGCCCTGTGCGGCGAGTAGTCCCTGGTCCACAGGGCTTTCCGCCGATTGTTGCAGAGCCTGGTGCAGTCGGCGAAACTGGCTACAGTCCGCTAATTCAGCTTCCTAACGGTACTATCGTCAATGCACCGCATATTGCCAACGCCTCTGGTCAGGCGGATAAGGTGTTGAGCATCGACACGCAAAAATTGAGAGTTACTTACCTCGAAACTGACGGTTTCGCTCGCGGGAAGGCTGTGAAGTACATCTCAACTGAGTCCTCCGATCCAGTAGCTGCAACTTTAGAAAATGTCACCTACGCACCAGCCTTGAACAACGCTCCCAGAGTCGGTGATGACAGCACTGCTTCCTCACGGGCAGGACTGGTCGCTTTTACAAATGGGCAAATCGGTGCGATAAACCCACAACGCCAAGGTCTCAACTCCGCATTACTTAACGGACTTGACCCACTTAACGTCTTAGCTTGGAATCCGAACCAGGGTCGTTACAGCCCTCTGTGGGATGTCCATCTAGCTCAGTGGAGTCAGGAAGCGATACGTACTGGGCAGAACGTGCGCCAAACTGACTATTCTAAAGTAGAGGATCTAGCCGAGAGGGGGCTAATAACCAGCTTTGGTGGCGGCGCTTTTGCGCCTGCTGGGTTCATCGTCAACTGTCCCACAGTCAGTTCGCGCTAAGGCTATATCCAAATGGCACGCTTGTTAAGTGGACTTTTAATAATTATCCTTAATGATCGTAAATAGGCCACGCTGTAAGGGTTTAGCAATGCTAAACCCTTACGAAAGATGTGGCTCTCAACCATATCCATATTTGGTATTTCTTGTCAATGCGTAAGTCCTATACACGTAGCAGAAAGCTTAGGGAAAATCAGCATTGGCAATGAAATAGTTCAATACCTTCGCCATTTTTTTGTAGGTTGGGTTGAGCGTTCGCGTAGCGTCCCGTAGGGAAGCAAAACCCAACGTATTTATTGGGTTTCGTACCTCAACCCAACCTACGAATCCAGGCATTTTTCGATTTGGCTAAGGTAT
>JBBSCU010000226.1:0-9118 GCA_038249935.1 Chroococcales cyanobacterium | reverse complement strand
GCCTTACATCTGAATTTTGGTGATTTTGAATTGCTTAGACTACTTTGCTCCAGTTTCAAAGCTAATTTGTTCAGACTTATATGTTGGTGGCTCGACGTGAATTAAAATCCTCACTGGACGGAAGCGTTCTTCTAGTCGGCTTTCTACTTCTTCGGTGATGTGGTGAGCAGTTTCTACGTCTGGTGCATCTACTATTAAATGCATTTCAATGAATACTTGGCGACCAAGAACACCGCGAGAAGCGATCGCATGGCAGTTAATTACACCTGGAACAGAAGTAGCGATCGCATGAATTGCTTCTGGTGCGATCGCCATTTGATCTACAAGCCAAGGCAAATTCTCTTTTAAAACTGACCAGCCACTCCAAAATACCAACAAGGCGACAGGAAAAGCTAATACCAAATCCATCCATTGATAACCTAGCCAAACTCCGATCAAGCCGCTAATTACGGAGATTGTCACCCAAATGTCGCTCATGGTATGTGTAGCGTCAGCTATGAGAATTGAGCTACCTACCCGCCTACCTACAGCACGTTCATAAAACGCCACAAAAATATTCACACCCAGCACAATTAGTAATAACCACAACTCAGATGGCGAGACTCTCACAGGTTCACCACCACCTTTGAGAATTCGCTCAATTGCTCCTTGCAGAATTTCAAAACAGGCTATTCCTAAAAATGAGGCGATTCCTAAAGCTCCTACTGCTTCAAATTTGTGGTGTCCGTAGGGATGCTCGCGATCGGGTTGCGGAGAAGAAAATTTACTTGCAATTAATCCTAAAATGTTATTAGCGCTATCTGTCACACTATGCAAGGCATCAGCTAGCAAACTCAAAGAACCTGTCCAGTAGCCCACAAGTGCTTTCAATCCCAGTACAAACAGGTTGAGCAGTAGGGTAATAATTAAAACCTTTCGCACTTCAGCGCGGTTATCGTAAGTCATGAATAATTTATTACATCAAGTTCTATGACTTCTAATGTATAACTCAAAACACAAATAAATACATATGAAATGTTTCAAAGTCTTACGCAGTAAGGATTAATTCTATCGATAATCTTTTAATTTATAACAATCTATTGAGATTCTTTTTAACTAAAATGCGCTATAAGCTTGATAGCTATTAGTAATAGCTTTGCCCGTAAGAGCATATCTTTGGCATTAAGAGGATACTTATTCAAGTAACATAAGTAATTATCAAGAAGTTTTAATAAATAGCTCATGTCTTCAACTCCTCTAACATTGAACTTAATTTAAGGTTCTGTCTCCTTCAGTTTTTCACCCCAAGCAGCACGAGAATTAAAGATAGCAACAGATCAATTTAAAAGCGATCGCTCCTGGCATCAACCAAAGGTGCGATCGCTTTCTAAACACCCTCAAACAGCAAAATTACTGGGTTGGTAATTGTGGGTGTGTAGCCGAATATTTGGCAACGATACCAGAAATCTCAGGATTGTAAAGTCTCAAATAATTCCAGTAGTTGCCAAATACTTGACGGACATAATTTTTGGTTTCATCAAAGGGAATTTGTTCAACAAACTCATCTGGATCTTTAGTAGTTAGAGTTTGCAGCCATTTGGAAACGTTGCCGGGACCAGCATTGTAACTGGCGATCGCTAGCAAGGAGTTATTGTTATATTGCTCATGGGTATGATCCAAATACCATGTACCCAGCATGATGTTTTGGTTAGGATTTTCTAAATTTATTGTTTTGCTATCCAACTTTATTTGTGGAGCGATCCATTTGGCTGTACTCGGCAACACCTGCATTAAGCCAGTAGCATCAGCGACAGATTTAATTTTTGGTTGAAACCGTGACTCTTGACGGATTAAGGCAGTAACCAACAGGGTATTAAGTTGACGCTCAGTAGACCACTTTTGAATCTCTCGGAGATAAGGAAATGGATAACGAGCTTGCCAGTAGGTAATCTGTTTGCTAAGAGCCTGATATTGGGCTTTTTCTGCTGGTATTTCCCGATCTTCCAATTTAGAAATCTTGTCAATTCCTAAGAGATTTTCTCCTCTTGCCAATTGCATCAACCCTTCAGTAAATTGCTCTGCTACAGTTGGCTGAATTTTGTTTTGAAATTCTGTTTGCCATTGTAACCAAGCATCGCGGTCTTGACCAAGTAGATACAATTCTTTAAAAGTTTCAGAACCAGCAGGTGGTAGTGGACGCTGGGGTGTGATTACTTCTGGGTTCATGACGCGCACGTTGTCAAAGTTGCCGACATTTAGCCCCAACATCGTCGCCGATCGCCACGCATAGTAAGAGTAGGGAAACTGGCTAATGACATACTCATAAGCAGTTTTAGACTGTTCCTGTTTCCCTAGTGAAGCTGCCCATTTCCCTACCCAAAAGCCAGCTCTGGGAGCCAAAATACTATTGGGGTTGTTACTAACAATTGGTTCCGCCCATTGCCAAGCACCGACGTAATCTTTGGCTTTGGCTTTATCTTGGGCGATTTTCCAGCGATACTCTGCCGCTTCGTCAGAATTGCCGTATTTGGCTATGAGTAATTGCCACGCCGCGCTAGCTGACTTTTGATCTTTGAGGGTTTGGAAAGTTTTGGCTTTTTGTACCAGTGCAGTCCCAGCTTGTTTCGGAAATTTACTAATTACCTGCTCAAGATAGGGTAAGCCGTCTTTAGAAGTTTTTGCGGTTTCTGCTAACCGCAGTAGTGCAGTTCCAGTTTCCTCAGCATTGGGAAATTGCTGCACTAATTGTTTATAGGTGGCGATCGCTTTTTCCCTGTCTTTGCCCCCTATCTGTAAGCCGCGTCCGCTACGGTAGGAGTTGCGGGATGTTTTGGGTGCTTTGGCATAAGCATTCGCCGCTTTGAGAAATTGATTATTTTCCCAATAGCCTGTACCAATGAGTTCCCAGTCTTCAGGTTTCAGGGTAGACTGTTTTACCAACTGATCTAAAACGCCCACTATGCCTGGTTGGTCATAGGCATATTTTGCCAAAATTAACTGTAATTTTGGCTGATTGGGATTTTCTTGCAACCGTTTACGGATAATTTCCCAAGTTAGTGGGTTGGAAGGAAATTGAGCGATCGCGGTTTCTTGTTGCTTCGGTTGGGCAATCAGATATAGTGCTTTGACTGTGGCCGCTTCTTTGGGATACAGTTTCAGTACATTTTGCCTGAGATCCGAAGCTTTGCCATCCTCGCCTAGTATATCCTGTGCCTGTGCCTGTCTCAGCAAAATGTAGGGCGCGAGAATGGAATAGTCTTTATCGAGTCCTTCGAGTAAAGTCAGGGCTTTTTTTGCTTGGGTTCTTTCAATGTAATCACTCGCCAAAAGATAACGAGCGCGATTTCGGTCTGGCGAAGGGGACTGCCCTGCGATCACTGCTAGTTTTGCCGCCCGTTCTGGCAAAGATTCTGATATCAGTGGAAAGACGGCTGATTGGGCAATGCTAGCATCAGATGCTTGCTCTGCTTGATTCTGACCCAGTTTGAGCCATTTACCCAGAGATTTGCCAATCTCAGGTGCTGATACCATTGCCCCAGTTAAAAAGGCAAACAGTGCCGCACCCGCAATTATCGAAATTTGCTTTTTCTGTAGTTTCTTCAGCATGAATACCCGCTGAAAAGTTCCGGTGAATTTCTTGAAACTCTAACACTCCTAACCATCAATGTGTCCAATTTTTAATTTTAGATTTTTAATTTTATGTAGAAAAATACTAATTTTCAATCCTAAATTTGTCAGTATTGAGTAGATAGCACATTTTAGATACTATTACATCTATCTTGGGTATATTATAAATGCAATTCGTCGCCACTAATTATGCAGTAAAAACCTAATCCCCAGTTACTTTTAGGTGAGATGATTTGTTGCCATTAGCTTGATCATTTGCAGACAATCACAAGCGATCGCATTTTCTGGGTTAAACTTGAGTGCTTGTTGCCAAGATGCGATCGCTTCAGGGAATTCTCCTTGCAATGCCCATAATCTACCAGCCAATGCATGGAAGTCTGCATTGCTGGAATATAAAGCTAAAGCTTGATTATTATGTGTTGCTGCTTCTGGATAACGTTCTTGTGATAATAAACCTAGTCCTTCTCTGTGATACCAGATAGCTTGGTCATGCAGACGAAGCAAGTCAGATAAGTCTACCTTGCAGCGTTTGCAAGTTGGGGGAGTGGGGGAAGATGAGGGAGATATGATAGTAGATTCTTCCGTGTAATCATTATTCCTCTGCTCAAGAAGTCCTTTGTTTTCTTTTGTCGGACGATAAATTGTTCCACAAACAGGACATTTCATAGCTGTCTCATTAGGTGTTCGATAATTGCCATGCCCAATTCCCAACTCTCAACTCCCTACTAATCATTCGTACTGATGTAGTAAAGAAAATCTTCCAGTTCTGCTTGTAACTGGGGTAATTCTGCACTATTGTTAGCGATCGCATCTTCAATCTTGGCTAATAAGTCTTGTAATTCCTCAGCTTGTTCTTCGTCTACGGTAAGAAGTGCTTGCCCCGCGCTCTCTAAAAGTGCTGCCATTTCTGGAGCGATTTCTCCGGCATCGCTGACATCTTCGGCGGAGATTTCAATTGTTTCATCACTTTCAAATAATGACTCTAAATCAGCCCTTGCTTGCTTCAATTCATGGCTGGAAAGTTTATGTATCCCTGCATTATTTACTACTAGCGTCCCTTGTTGTCCTTTGCCTTTCTCGGTGGTGGTGACGGTGAGAATGCCATTCAGGTCAAAGTCAAAGTGAACTTCGACTTGAATCCCTCCTGCTGGTTTGAGCGGTAAGTTCTCCACTCTAAAGGAACCTAAAGGAACATTTTCTTCGGCGATCGCATTTTCTCCCTGAAAAACTTCGATTTCCACTGCATCTTGTTCATCAAATAAGGTGGAATAAACATGAGAGCGGGAAACGGGAACAACGCTATTGCGGGGAATAATCACACTGAAGTAACCAGGCATAATACCCATTTGTGTAGACACAGCCGCAGCAATGCCGAGGGAATGGGGAATTACATCTACAAGAATAGCGTCCACGGATTCACCTACCAGCACCCCAGCTTGCAAAGCTGCACCTAAGGCTACACAAAGGTCTGGTTGAATGCCATCCGTGGGAGTTTGTCCCAAATGCTCGGCGATCATTTCTTGCACCAAAGGAATGCGTGTGGAACCCCCAACTAGAATAATCCGGTCAATTTCCTCGGTTTCCAAGTTAGCGTCTGTTAGGGCGCGGTCAATTGCCTCTAGGGTTTCTGTCAATAGTGGACGAATCAATTTTTCAAAATCGGCTCGCGCTACTTCTGTCTCTAAATGTAGTGCAGTCTTACCTTTACTACCCAAAAAAGCTTCCCGGACTGTGGCAAAGGCGTGGGAACTCAGGTCAATTTTTACCTGCTCTGCGGCTCGGAGGAGACGCGCTTGAGTGCCCGCATCATCTGGTAACTCTACACCATGCTCTTTGCGGAATAAATCTGCTAGATGGAGTTGTAAAAGCCTGTCGAAATCGTCTCCACCCAAGCGGTTATTGCCATGACTAGCTAATACTTCTGTGACTTCGCCTGTAATTTCGACTACCGACACATCAAAAGTACCACCTCCCAAGTCATAAACTACAACCTTTTCTGTTTCTTGCGATCGCAAATCATAAGTTAAAGCTGCCGCCGTTGGTTCGTTGATAATTTGCAGTACTTCCAAACCAGCGATTTCGCCAGCCGTTTTAGTTGCTTGTCGTTGAGCATCTGTAAAATAAGCTGGAACCGTAATCACTGCTTGGGTAATTGTTTCTCCCAAAACATTCTCAGCCCGTTGTTTCAGGGCGCGGAGAATAATCGCTGAAACTTCATGAGGTAAGTATTCTTTATCTCCTAAAGTAGTTTTGTGGTCAGTTCCCATCCAGCGCTTAATTGACTTGACGGTGCGTTCTGGAGCTGCTGCATACTGACGGAGTGCTTCGCGTCCCACCAACAATTTACCCGCATCGCTAAACCCCACACAGGAAGGTAAAATCAGGTCGCCATCTTCTCCTGGTAATACTCGTACCTGTCCGTTTTCAACAATTGCCACTTCGGAGTTTGTTGTACCTAAATCAATCCCAACTGCTTTCATAAAATTTAATATTCAAAAGTCAAAAGTTATTTTCTCCCAGGTGCGATCGCCCAAAGCTGAGTGTCCTGTGAGCGATGCCTATGGCGGGCTACGCCTACGCAAAATCAAAATATCATATTTTTGAAGCATGACAGCTTCACCACTTAGATACAAGGGTACAAGATATTGACCACTGCCGTATAGTCCCAAGCAAATGTGATTAGATGGGATTTGATTGTAGAAAATTTAGCCGAGGTGAAGTTTATAAACCCCTAATGGCATCGCCAGACCTGAAGAGCAAGCTGAATGAATTGCTGGCTGTAGGGTAAATGCATTTGTTAGTTCGGCCATGCCTACGGCTGGCTACGCCTACGTGTTTGCTATTTTGGCGATCGCATAAATAGACGGATGCAAAAAAATCTAACATTTAATAACCCGCAACTTGGGTTACTACTCAAGATGTAATAAGCAGTAGGGTAGCGCAGCTAGCTGTGCTACCCTACTAATCACCTGTATTCCATTATTATATGAAAGTCTCAGGTTATGAAATCTACATTACTTAGGAATGTGGATTAAATAAAGTGCAAAAGTAGGGTGTGTTAGCGGAGCGTAACGCACCATTCCAAGTTAAATAAGAATTGCACGTTATTAAATTTGCGTTCCTTAGTAATGATTTAGGTTAATGCCAGCTTCTTTTGCCATTGCTTCTAACCCTTTAGTTTCTAGGGATTTGATTGCTTTAGTACACATCTTTAATTTCACCCAGCGATTTCCAGCTTGCCACCAAACACGCTTGGTTTGCAGATTGGCGTGCTGAAGGCGTTTAGTACGGCGGTGAGAGTGAGAAACAGCAAAGGCGTTATTTGCCTTCTTACCAGTTAGTTGACAGCGACGAGACATAGAAAGTATCTCCAGGTTCTTATTTTAATGCAGCCTTTCCATTTTAGGTGTTAGACAACAGAAGTAGCAAAGGAGATAGGGAGAAGAGGAAGCAGGGGAAGAAATAACTCCTGACTCCTAACTTTTAACTCCTAACTCCTAACTCCTAACTATTCTTACTTACTAGCTTGTTCCGTCAGCTTGGTGAGTACCTCATTTGATCGCTCGACAAAAGATTTCATTCCCTCAGCGTCAAATCCTTTCTGAGACATCAGCGCTAAATCGTAGACGTGTTGGCAAATCAAGTTCACTAAGTGATCTGTAGGCGATTCACCATCACCTTGAATGATACTACCTTGGCTAAGATGGGCTAAATTTTGAATCAGTGGGTGAGCAGTATTCACCAGCAAAATGTGGTCTTCGGGAAACTCTGCTGACTGCTGCTGCATCATGGCGTTCATTTCTCGCATCCGGCGGAGAATCTCTGGTAGAAGAACTATCGCCGGCGGTGTACCTTGAGGATCGTCTGATTTCAAAGCTTCGGTGCGGATGTTGAGTTTGGGTTTGTTGAGGGATTTCTCAAATAACTCTTTGATCGTCTCACTCCGGGTTTTGTTTGTCTTAGGATCAACAATTTCTGTAGCTTTGTTTTGTTCTAAGAGGGTATTATCTAAATCTGAGTCTACCCGCGTAAATTTGACATCCTGATATTCCCGCTCTAGAAAGTTGATAAAGTGGGTGTCGATGAAGGAGTCCATAAACAGGACTTCCAAGCCTTGATTTTTGTGTAGTTCTATATAGGTGGCTTGGGTTGCTCCATCGGTGCTATAGAAAACCCGGTTTTCGTTACGTTCTTTGTTACGTTCTAGATACTCTTTCAGTGTGGTGTAAGGAGCGCTAGGTGCTGAAAAATCAGAACTGGGTGAAGGAGGAGTGACATCTTGCCAAGCATCCCCTTCAGAAGACTGTACTTCAACTTCAACTGCTGGAGTTTCAGCAGCAGGTTTTTCTGTCAGCTTGGCGGTGGTGCGGAAGACGATAATATCTTCGATTTGTTTTTTGAATTTCTCGTCGTTGAGAACGCCGAATTTTACAAAAGTACCAAGATCCCTCCAAGCGCTAATGTATTCTTCACGATTATCGCGGAAAAGTTCTTTGAGGCGATCGCCTACTTTTTTGGCAATGTAATCACCGATTTTCCGCACGGTGCGATCGCCTTGCAATGCACTGCGCGATACATTCAAAGGAATATCGGTGCTATCAAGCACACCCCGCATTGGAGTCAAAAATTGCGGAATAATTTCTTCGCAGTTGTCGCTAACAAAAACTTGATTGCAAAATAGCTTGATTTGCCCTTTGGTAACATCTACATCCGGCCTCATTTTAGGAAAATAGAGAATGCCGTTGATGATAAAGGGATAGTCAGTATTTAGATGTACCCATAACAAAGGCTCTTCCTGAAAAGGATACAGGTAGCGGTAAAACTCCAAATAATCTTCTTGACTCAGATTACTTGGAGAATCTCGCCACGGTGCTTTTTGCTTATTTAATACTTCGCCATCTAATTTAATCGGTACTGGCAAAAAGTCGCAATAGGTCTTGACAAGATTCTTAATCCGTGCTGATTCTAGAAATTCTTCCTCTTCTCCTTGCAAGCTCAGAGTAATAGTAGTACCGCGAGTTGTCCGGGGCGAATCTTCGAGGGTGAATGCCGGGGAACCATCACAAGTCCAGTGAACTGCTTGCGCTCCTTCTTGGTAGGAGAGGGTATCAATCTCTACCTTTTGCGCCACCATGAAGGAAGAGTAGAAACCAAGACCGAAGTGGCCGATTATGGGTTGATCTGACTTGCTTTCATACTTATGAATAAATTCTTCAGCACTAGAGAAGGCAACCTGATTGATATATTTCTTAACTTCATCTGCGGTCATCCCGATACCGTTATCAGAGATAGAAAGGGTTTTGTTATTTTTGTCAATGGCAAGTTCAATTTCCGGTTCGCCGATATCTCCAGCGTAGTCTCCGGCGCGAGATACCATTTTCAGCTTTTGGATGGCATCTACAGCGTTAGATACCAGTTCTCGCAAGAAGATTTGGTGATCTGAGTAAAGCGACTTCTTAATGATTGGGAAAATATTCTCAGTATGAATACTGATAGTGCCTTGTTCTAGCAT
>JBBSCU010000225.1:0-9132 GCA_038249935.1 Chroococcales cyanobacterium | reverse complement strand
TGATATTAGGAGGAATACCAATGTAATGGAGATAAGTTAGTCGATTACCTTTGTCATAGAGAAGATGTTCTCGTTCCTCGAAGTGCTTAGAGGTGGCAGAGCATCCTGTTTTTTCATTATCAGGTAGTTGCCGAGCAAAGTTATAAATAGAAAGATTAGACCTCATTACCATGTAGTTGATCAGTGGTTGTTCTCCAGCCCCGCTATACAAAATTTCCGCTTCACCATTTTGTAAATTTGATATCAGCCAATCTCTTTGTTCAGAGTTAAAAATTCCCCGTTTTGCACCATAGAAGCCTGAGCAAAAGATTTCAGAATCAAGGCGTTTTTGCTCGAAAATTTCTAGTAATTTTGGAGAATTAACATTATATATTTTACTAACGTCTTTAAATTGGAAATCGTAGACAACAAAATCATAACTATCTAGCTTTTCAAACACTGTCGCTAGTGAGTCCATCACCAAGGTATCTGCATCTAAATAGATAAACTTATCGAAAGGCCCATCAAAAGCGCAAAAACGACGGTGAGCGCCATAAAGACGGGATTTACTGCGATTCAATCGTTCTGGTGCTGCTGTCAGCATAAATTGATCCCAGAGGTTGATTGATTCTTGATTATCGTAGAGAAATACATTAGGACGTTTAGCTATTTCATCAGCAATTCGCTGTGTCTGATCATCGAAAGGATAGATACAAACAGGAGTTTCTGCGCCCAATATTACGTCAATACTGTTGAGCAAAGCCACCAGTTGATCGAAAACATAATCATTGCCAAGGGTACAAATACCATTCATAATTTATGAGTGTTGATCAACAAAGTTTGACAGCCAGTTAAGTAGATTTAATTTGTGTAAAATGATTTGACGTGCCTCTGCGATCGCATCTTTGGCAGCATACCAAGCATCAGGTGTAGCTGTCACTTCTTGGATGTAGGCAATGCCTTTTTCATCTAAACTTGGCAACCGCAAAAAACTACCCGGTGGCAATAATTTATCAGCAGCCGGGCCACCATAGTAAATTGGTAAACACCAAGCAAGCAAACTATCCCAAAGTTTCTCGCTCACATACCAATTATTATCAGCATAATTTTCAATTGCCAGATTGTAATAGTATGGTGCCATGCCATACCATTTATTACCTAGTTCTCCCGACTTGTTAGCCCATTCTGGTAAGTTGCGCCCATATAAATCAAACTTAATACCACTAGATTGTAGAGACTGTAAAAAGTCTAAACGCTGGCGATGGTTGGCTGTTCGGCTAATTCCTGAAGTAATCCAACTACAGGGGGCAACCTTTTGAGGCGGTGGCATTTCATTTAAATCTTGAAATGAATTTGAGTGATACCAAATAGCAGGCATATAGTCGGGAGTGGGAGCAAAGTCATCTGGCCCAGAAACGTAGCCACAATACTTCTGGGCTTGTTGGTAATTATGATTAGTTGTTTCGACAACTTCATCTAAAGGCGGTTCTCTTAGTAAATAAATAATCCGTTCTTTGTTGACACCACGCAGTAGAGAATCAACATTTACTACTGATTTTTGCTGCCGTTTGTGAAAACTATCTAACCAAGATTTTTGTGGTGATGCTTGGGGAAAATCAAATTGATACATCAGCAGAAAATCTGGTTTATCTGCTAGTGCCTGTATTTGGATACTGCCCCAAACTCCAAATTGATTTGGGGTTTGTTGCCATAGCCAATCGGCTCTGGTTTCTAAACCTCGATAGCTGCTAATCATACCTACTGTTTTGATAGTCATTTTAGTTATTAGTTTTTATGAGTTATTTTCGCTAATCTCACCGATTTTTCCTTACGCAATAAGTTGGGGAAGTAGAGATTCATCAACATAACTAAGGATTTTTGCGGCTCGATTTTCCCAAGAAAACTGCTTGACAAATTCAATACTATCTGGATAACCTTCTATTTTTCTGGGATGAGTTTCTAAAACCCGCTTTAGACATTCGGCAAATTTGCTGGGGTTATCTGGCTCACACCAAGCTGCGATCGCTTGAGTATCTTGAAATTCAACTAATGAAGGAATTTCTGTCGAGACAATGGGAGTCCCAGAGGCGAAGTAGTCAAATAGCTTTAAGGGAGATGTAAAAGTTGCTGCTTTTCCCGAACAATGAGGGTGAGCTAAAATATCGGCTGCTTGTAGCAAAGATGCTAACTCATTATGCAAGACATAACCCAAAAACTTAATATTATGAACCTGTTTTTCTTTTACCAACTGCTGATAATATTCAACTTCTGTTGGCTTACCACCTGCACAGGCAAATTGCACATTGGGCATTTCTTTCGCTACATCAATTAGTAAATCAATACCTTTAAATTGCTGTAGCGCCCCCGCATAAACTACCAAATGTTGATTTTCGTCTTGCAATAGTTTTTTACGCCATTCTGCTGCTTTTTCTGGTTGTCTCTGCATAAATAAGCTATTAAACCCATTGTGTAACTTAATTACTTTTTCGGGTGGCATACCATTCTTAATCATGCTTTCACGAATGGTTTCTACAACAGTGACAGCAATTTGCAGCAGCGGATTTGTGACAATTTCTGGCTCAAATGGCTTGTCTTCGTGGTGGTGGTGTTCGTAAATTGCGGGAATGCCATTTTTAATCGCAGCTTTTACAAAATTCCAGTTGCGACTGTGGACAAGTTTAGTAGTTGGCAGAATGTGAAATGGTAAATAATATTTGCTAGCAATGGTGTTAGAGTCAGTAAATTTGCTCCGAAAATGATCAATTGGCCAAGGCATCGGTAAAGGAGCAACTTTTAACTTGTCATGGAGGTTGTAATATTTAATAAGTTCTATTGGTGTTTTTCTCGGTTGAAAAGGACGAGCTAAATTAGCTAGATTAATCGCTTTTGCTTTTTTGTCAGGGTATACCAAAACTGTTGAATATCCCAAGTTGGCGGCGGCGTTAGCTGCATTTGTAGACTGCACTAGATGAGCCTCTGGCTGCGGCAATTCTTCACCGATGTAAAAAATATAGTGTGTTTTTAAAGCAGGATTTTTCATAATTTTAGATATTAATACTATTTTCAAATTTTTCTAAATGATCAAGTAGATATATAGCAGATTCATAACTTTCAGTAATTAATCCATTTTGTTGTTCTGGGGTGGATAGCAAATTATCGGCTAGAGAGCGGAGAGAGCTAAGTATGAGGTTGAGAGAAGTCCGAAACTCAACGGAGATATGATTAAAGGTTTGATAATGGTTACTGATAATATTCTGATTTTGGTCAGAAATTGAGAGGATTTGTCCTTTGATTTGTAAGTTAATAACATCCTCAAAAACATCAATGGTGTTGAGAATTCTCCAAGCTGATTTGTAAGAGTCTTCAATTAATTCGTGCCGTTCTTGGGAATCATCTACCAGATCATCAAGTAATAAGCGTAGTAACCCAATCATCGAGTTCAACTGTGTCCGAATTTCGTGAGATATCCGCAGCAAGCTTTGATTGTGTTTGGTAGCAGTTTCAGGACGTTCAGCAAATTGCATTGAGTACAGGCGTGAGTAGTAACCACCTTTTTGTAAAAGTTCTTCATGGTTTCCCACCTCTACTACCTGTCCTTGATCTAATACGGCTATTTGATTGGCTTTTTGGACTGTGGAAAGGCGGTGAGCAATTACTAGGGTGGTACGATCGCGACTCAAATTATCAAGTGCAGTTTGGACTAACCGTTCAGAAACGGTATCTAAAGCGCTGGTGGCTTCATCTAAAATTAGAATTTCGGGATTTTGGAGGAGTGCACGAGCGATCGCTAATCTTTGTCTTTGTCCACCAGATAACATCACGCCGCGATCGCCAATCAGAGTATCAAATCCCTCAGACAATTTGCAAATAAACTCGTAAGCATTTGCCCGCTTGGCTGCTGTCAGAATTTCATCATCAGTAGCCTCTGGTCGCCCATAGGCGATGTTATTGCGTACCGAATCATTAAAAAGAAAGGTGTCTTGACTAACAATTCCCATTCGCTTACGCAGGGATATAACATCAAACTCCCGCAAATCGGTGCCGTCAATGGTAATACTGCCAGCTATGGGGTCATAGAATCTGGGTAAAAGGTCTGCCAAAGTAGATTTACCAGCACCAGAACCGCCTACTAATGCTAAGGTCGTGCCACGGGGTAAATATAAATTCACATCTTTGAGTACCAATTTGTCATGACTAGGGTAGGCAAAGCAAAGAGAATTAAAAGACACGCCCTCTTCTAATTTTGTGTAGGGAAGCTTACCTTCGTTCATGAACGGCTTATCGTCCAGGCTTAAAAAATCATTTGTCACATCCACACTGGCGGCGATACTCGCAAAGTTACTGCGAATAGTATTTAGCTGAGAAATCAACGGCAGCAATCGTAGCAGCACTAATAAATATGTCAGGAGTACAGTGGAAAGAGAAGAAACCTGTGCAGCAAAGAAGGTTTTGCTCAAAAGTACAATTAGCAGTAAAGCTGTGATACCCATTACCTCACTCAGAGGTGCGATCACTTCCGAATTAACCTGAGATTGGAAATCGGCTTTTTCGCGATCGCGAATTAATTTTTTAATCCGTTGATATTCTTTTTCTTCACTTCCCGTCGCCTTTACCAGCCGAATTCCATTCAAAGTTTCCAGTATTGAGATTGAATATGCTCTAGACATCTCACTGAGCTGTTGACCAAAATTCTTAGACCGAGAAATGGCAAACTGATTTACTAACGTCACCAACGACAACAAAAATGTAGCAACAATTGTTAACTGCCAAGAAATTGACAGCAACAAACCGATAAAAACTAAAATTGTGATTATTAGGATAACTATCTTGACTGTAGTACCTATAGCACCTGCGGCTCGGCCAATTTCTCCACCAAGACGGTTGATTAAATCACCAACCTTCGTCTTTGTATAATAATCTATATCAATTTCTAGTAATAGCCTTAATCCGGCTTCTCGCATATCCGCTGTCAGCTTTCGGCTTAAAGAACTCGATGCTAAGGAGCTGGCATAAGTAGCTAAGTTTTTTAAAATAATCGTGAATATAATTGCCCCAGCCATTACTCCTATACGGTAAGTCTCTGGAGTATTTTCAAACGGCAAAAGCATCGTTTTAAGGATGGAAGGAGCGGTACTTAAATCTACTTCTTGCCCCACAATTTTTAAAACTACTGGCACAATTAGAGCTGTGCTGATCCCATTAAATAAAGCTCCAGAAAATCCTAACAGTATGGTCAGCAGAATTAAACCTGGATAGGGTTTAGCGAATCTTAGTAGTAGTTTTTTGGTAGACATTGGGTATTTTTATGCCAATTTCACTTAATTATTAATATTATTCACAACTGAGCAATTACTGACTTGAGTGTAGAAGCCATAGCCTCTATGCTATAGTGTTCCACACATCTTGCTCTTGCCTTGATACCCTGCTGGTTCGCTGACTCTAAATCTTGAAATATCAATTGAATTTGTTCAGCAATTTGTTCAGGACAAGCAGGTTCAACTAAATAACCAGTATCACCTAAAATTTGGGGAATATCTCCAACGCGCGTTGATAATATAGGTTTAGCCATTGCCATACCATCTGTCAACTTTAGGGGAAATTGAGCGCGAGTTTCTGGGGTATCTCGCTGGGGAACAACCACAATGTGAGCTGCTGCTACCAAATCAGGCATAACATCGGCTGGGTACTTTGGTAATTTGATAATCCAACGTCCCCATTGTTGTTGAAGTTGCTGATCATAATCATCATAAGGACTACCACCTACAATCACTAATCTTAAGTCTGGCTGATTAATTTTATCGAGCGCTATGAGAACATCTTCTAAACCTTTATAAGGTCTTGGCGCACCAGGAAACATTAAAATCCGATATTCAGCTAAACCATAACGATTTCTGCTAGACTCAGCATCATATTGAGCGGGATCAAATAAGGAAGTATCTTTGCCATTAGGAACAAATGTACCGCCAAAACGTTGCTGCAAAAATTTAGTATGCACCGTCACAGCATCAGCGCTACTTACCAAACCTTCCATCCATTTCACATATAAAGGATGATGAGGATTTTTGAGTGCGCCGTCTGGTTTCAACAAGTCTCTAGCTAATTGTTTGGGTGTAGGACGATAATGCCAGTTATCACCACCATGCCAGCTAAGTTCCCAATCATCTATATCTAAAATTAACGGTTTTCTAGTGAATATTTTGTTTAATAGGGCAACTCCAAAACTTGCTAGTTGTGGTTTGATAGCATAAATTATATCTCCATTTATTTTTGGTAAAATTTTATTAATTTCTCCAAAAAACTCTGGAAAGTTTTTACCTGGTAAATTATAAACCTTTAATTTGGATGGTAAATTGCGATATAAGTTATCTCCAAATAAAAAACCCATAATTTCAACTTCATATTCTAAATTCTTTAGGGCTGTTGCTATTAAGTATGCACGCAAAATAGCTGCACTTGATAAATCTGAAACCAACAGTGATATCTTAGAAAAATTTTTCACTATTTTTATACTGATTTTTATTTAGTGCGCCAAGGATTTGTAACTTGATTCGGTAAAAATACTTTAGCGAATCTGTCAAAAATCCTTGTATATAAGGAACGACTAATATTTTTAGCATATTGAGGTCGATAAGGATAGGTACAGTGAAGAACTTTAATTTGATCCTGAATATTATAAGCATCCTGCCATTTACTGAGATAATTATAGGTAGGTGGTAGGATTTTCAGATGAGGGCGTACAGATGCGATCGCAGATGCAAAAGCTCCTTGGTCTTTTAAAAGTAATTTATCTTGGTTGTTTTTGACAATCTCAAAATAACGTTGAAATTCGTCAAAAAATACCTTGTTAATTTCTGTTTTCCGAAAAGCTATCAAACCGCTATTATATTGCACACTATCTGCTTGCAATGGTAATCCTATAGATTGCAGAATTGGCAAAACATTTGGCAAAAGGTCTTCTTGCTTACCACGCAACAAATTTGTGGCTTTCAGAATAGAAGGTTGCACATCTTCAGTTAATAGCAAATCATATTCATCCAAATATTCAAATACGTCGTTAATGTCGGAAAGTAAGCAAATATCTGAATCTAGGTAAATTGTTTTATCAAACTCAGAAGCCGCATATAAAGCGAGTTTTGCTTGTCGTGATGCTAAAACAGTATTTTCATTTGCAGGGGCTGGTTTTAAAATTACATTTTTGAAAGCCTTTAATAAAGGATAAAGAACTGTTGGAACTTGGTCAATTAAAATAATGATCGGTTCCTGATGAAACTTTCTAATTGCCGCTAAGAAATGAATACAATCTTGAAAAGGGTAAAGTCCAGTTAAAATTGTAATAAATCCTCTAGTTTCTGTTTTCATATAAATAATTTAATTATTACTTTTAATCCTAGTTCGCCAATCTAATTTAATGCGTCCATTCCCAGAAACTTTTATTCCAGTCTTCGTTAGGGTAAAAAACTCCTTGCCATTGGTAAAAGTGAACAAAATCTGCGATTTCTAACGTTTTATTCACATCTCTAATCATATAGAGAGGTCGCTCACCATAAAATGATGCCCACATAGTATAACTACTAGGAGGGCCAATAATATAATCACATTCAGCGAAAGAATACATATCCTCAATTATATGATTATTGCCATAAACATAAGATAAATGTTTGAAAGAATCCTCATTGTGCTGCTGATTTGAGCAAATCAAAAATGTCACTTTTTTATTAGGAAATAGCGCTTGTGCTGATTCCATAACTTTTAAATAGTCTTCAACTAAATAAAAAAATCTGCCATTTTGATGTTGCTGATAATCTCCATGACGGATGTGGACTCCAATGATCACATCCGTCTGGCTACGAATATCAGATATGAGTTTTACTACATTTAACTGATACTTCTTTAAAGGTTGAAAATAAGCACGAATTTTTTCACCATGTTTTTTTAGATTTGATATATCATCTACAAACCATCCATCGCGCAACAGCCATCCTTGAAAAAAGTTGATAGACCCTGATTTCAACTCTTTGGTGATGATTGAATTACTCCAGCTAAAGGGTTGATCGCGCTTAATATTAATTGTGTTAAAACGTCCGCTTTCAGCTAAATAACGATTGATATTATAGTAGTATTGACGTAGCAATTGATTTCCGGCAATTGAAAAAGGTGGAGAAGGGTAGCGACATAAAAAGTCTTTAGCTGTTGAGCTAAAAAAATCAGCATACTCTTCAAATGCTGGGTTTAGAACTGTAAAATTATTTTCACTGGCAAATGCCATAAAATTAGCAGATAACAATAATCTGTTGCCTAGTTGTCCAGATTTTGCAGATATTACTAACATATATAAAACCTATAAAAATGAACAGCGATAATATTTTCTCAACCTTGAATATATAAAAGAATCTACAGAAAATTTAAATGATGTTAAACCTAGCAAATGAAAAGAAATATCCACTATAATTAAAGAATATTTTTTAGTATCCATAGAACAGGAAATAACAAAATAAATCTAACTTTATATTTGCGGTTATTTCCAGAGAAAATTCACTGATAAATTCAGATTAATTTTGCTTTTTTCCAGTATAATTGCCGTATAACTACGGTTGTATATTATCATATGCCAGTAGTGCATTAAATTTGTACTGAACAAAGTATAAATACTTAATATAGTTTATGCCAGTGATCTGGTTACTTACTGAGGCTTAGGATTGCTACTCAAATACCAAACATCTATGTTGTCAGGGAGGCAGAGATAATGCAGGTAATCCGTATAGAAGCACTCTCAGACAACTACATATTCTTGTTACACGTAGACGGGGAGCGGCTTGTCGGCAGACATCGCAAACAAAATATCGCCGCTGTTGTTGATCCAGCGGAGGCTCAACCAGTATTAGAGAAACTGGCAGAGCTTAAAGCTGAGTTGGTAGCCATTTTGAACACGCACCATCATAACGATCATGTGGGTGGTAATAAACAGTTAATAGAACAATTCCCCAAAGTGATAGTTTATGGAGGAGCCGAGGATCGCGGGCGAATTCCTGGACAGCAGGTGTTTTTGCAACAAAGCGATCGCGTCCAGTTTGCAGACCGCATAGCTGAAGTTATCTTCATTCCTGGACATACCCGCGCTCACATCGCTTACTACTTTCCCCCTGAGAAAGCTGG
>JBBSCU010000224.1:0-9168 GCA_038249935.1 Chroococcales cyanobacterium | reverse complement strand
CCGTTTTTGGAAGCAATTCGCCAGTTCCGCAAAGAGGTGGGACGGCAAAATGTGCTGTATATGCACGTAACTCTGGTACCGTGGATTGCCTCTGCGGGTGAGATGAAAACTAAGCCAACACAGCATTCAGTTAAAGAGCTGAGATCCATTGGCATTCAACCAGATATTTTAGTTTGTCGGAGCGATCGCCCCCTATCCAAAGGCTTAAAGCAGAAATTATCGGGATTTTGCGATGTGCCGGAAGAATGCGTCATCACTTCCCAGGATGCCAAAAGTATCTATGAAGTACCGCTAAATCTGGAATGGGAAGGAATGGCAGAACAAGTGCTGAGGTTACTGCAAATGGAGCAACGCAAACCAGATTTGACACAGTGGCAAACTTTGGTAAAACAGTTACATAGTCCTAAGCACGACGTAGAAATTGCCATTGTCGGGAAATATGTGCAGTTAAGTGATGCCTACCTATCTGTAGTGGAAGCACTAAACCATGCTGCAATCTCTACTTATGGTCAATTACGCTTGCGTTGGGTGAACTCAGAAGATTTGGAAACTGAACCAGCCGAAACTCATCTTGAGGGTGTTGATGGACTGATTGTACCCGGAGGTTTTGGTGTTCGGGGAGTAGATGGCAAAATTGCTGCCATTAAATATGCGCGCGATCGCCAAATCCCCTTCTTAGGTTTATGCTTGGGGATGCAATGTGCTGTGATTGAATGGGCGAGGCATATAGGGGGATTAACAGATGCCAATAGTGCTGAATTTGACGCTTATACAACTGATCCGGTAATTAATTTATTGCCAGAACAGCAAGATGTGGTGGATTTAGGGGGTACAATGCGCTTGGGATTATATCCATGTCGTGTTATACCTGATACTCTAGCTTTTAAGCTTTATCAAGAAGATGTAATTTATGAACGACATCGACATCGATACGAGTTCAACAATGCTTATCGCGATCTGTTGTTAAAGTCTGGCTATGTGATCAGTGGTACTTCTCCCGATGGACGCTTAGTTGAAATTGTGGAATTACCCAAGCACCCATTCTTTCTTGCTTGCCAATTTCATCCAGAATTTCAATCACGCCCCAGTACTCCTCATCCTTTATTTAAAGGGTTTATTCAAGCAGCGATCGCTCTTTCTCTCTCGAATGCTGGTACACCAACACCATTAGAGGTGTCATAACAATTCGTAATTCGTAATTCGTAATTCAAAATTAATTTTTTAGATTTTGAATTGGTGGATAGCAACATTAACTTAAGGCTTCAGTAGATTTGGACATACAGGGTGCATCATTCATAAATTTCGGACTTGAGGAGATGTTGTGGCGTACTGGGTAACAATCCTTTACGAGAGGAAAGAATATGTAGTAAATTTTGAACGTGTCCATGCTTTTTGTTATGAGCGGAATGGCAGGGTTACTTTTTGGTTACCCGATAGTGCTATTCCAATAGTGATTAATCCGCAAAATAATATTGAAGATTATCAAAAAGTTCTCGATTATCTAGAATGCGTTACAGGATTGGAATTAGATCATGCCCACTGGGTGAAAATAATTTACGAAAAAAATGAATATGTAATTAATCTCAACTGTATTAGTTCCTTTTGTCATGAACCGAATAGTAGGATAACTTTTTGGTTGCCGGATGGCACTATCCCCATCATTATCAGTCCTGTGAGTAATCCCGAATCTTATGAAAAAGTGGTGCAATATGTTCACAATGCAACAGGACATTCTTTATCTTAGTATTAATTGATAATAAAGTTTTAACTAAAGATAACGATGTTATGGCAATCCGATTTGATTTCTGAAATTATTTGCGTAGGCTGGGAGTGGGGAGTAGGGAAGAAGTCTCTTTGAGTTGTACTGAGTTTGTTCAAAAATCAAATATGAGTCCTATAGCAATAAAGGCACGAGGAAAGATTTAATGAATACTGTTGTGCTTAATCTAGAACCGATTGCTCATTTAACCGATGAGCAATTTTATCAATTGTGTATTGCGAATAGCGATTTAAGCCTGGAAATGAATGAAGCAGGAGAATTAATAATTGTGCCACCAGTAGGAGGAGAAAGCGGAAATCAAGAAGCTGGACTAATTACCGATTTAGAAATCTGGAATCGTCAAGCTAAATTAGGCAAAGTTTTTAGTTCTTCAACTATTTTTATACTTCCAAATGGTGCAAAACGTTCCCCTGATGCGTCTTGGGTAAAGTTGGAACGGTGGGAAGCTTTAACACTAGAACAGCGAAAAAAATTTCCGCCACTTATACCCGATTTTGCAATTGAACTGCGTTCCCAGACAGATCGGCTTGCACCTATCCAAACGAAAATGAAGGAATACATAGAAAATGGTTTACGTTTAGGTTGGCTAATTAATCCTCAAGATAACCAAGTGGAAATTTACCGATTTTTGAAAGCTGTAGAAGTTATTCAAATGCCGACAATTCTTTCTGGAGAAGATATATTACCTGGATTTGAGTTGCAAGTATAGGTAGGCGATAAGCCTGATGTCATGACTTTGCTTACCGCATTGTCCCAAAAAAACAATTTGGTCATTCAGAGAGTAAAAGGACAATAGTCTCGGTTTCAATCTCAAAAGGAGGTTGATAAAACCCAGCTAAATCGAGTAAAGGAGACAGCACTACCATCTTTACCGCCTCTTCTGACATCAAACGATGCTGATTCAAGTTTAAATAGTTACTTTTCACTCGGGCGATCGCTTGCTTTTCATTATCAGTCAGATTTGGTAAATTTTCTGCCCATTCTGTCAATAAGTTGGTATCTGTGGCAAGTTGCAAACCAAATTTTTCTTCTAATTCGTAAAGACTGATGTCTCTAGCTGGGATTGTTTGAACCATAATCTAAAATCCTGAATAGAGTTGCCATGCCAACTTTGCTGCACCCACTATCCCAGCAAAATTGCCTAACTCCGCTGGCAAAATTTGTAAACCCGCTCGTGATAAAGGCTGTACTCGCTTCTCAATTTCTGCCTTCACTGCTGGTAAGAAAAACTCAAAGCTGCCACTAATACCGCCACCAATGACGATCGCTTCTGGTGTCAATACATAAATCAAACTTGTCAAACCAATCCCCAAATTCTTACCATATTCTTCCCAAAAAGTCAATGCTACGGGATCTCCTTGTTGGGCAAGAACACCCAACTCGGCGGGTTCCTTGAGAGTGCGGCGACGAATCGCAGTAGCAGAGGCGTACTGTTCCAAAGAGCCTTGATTGCCACTATTACACATTGGCCCATCAGGGTTGAATAAAATTAAACCTAATTCCCCAGCCGCTCCTTGATGCCCAACAAACAGTTTGCCATCGAGGATAATTGCGCCACCAACCCCAGTCCCTAAAGTTAGCAGAATCAGATTTTGAAAGTGGCGACCGGCTCCCAACCAAGCTTCTCCCAAAAGAGCGCAATTAGCATCATTAGCGATCGCAGTAGGTTTACCAGTTTTAGCTTCTAGCCAGTCTGCCAAAGGTACATCGCGCCATCCAGGTAAATTAATGGCGATTTTGGCAATGCGCCCCGTTGCATCGGCAGGTCCTGGAGTACCAACACCAATCGCCACAGTTTGATTATCTGGATCAATTTGAGCGATCGCATCTACAATCACCGCCAGTACATCCTCTGGTGTCGTTGGTTGAGGAGATACCACAGTCAAAGATTGCAGACAAGTACCATCATCTGTAAAACGCCCCAGCTTAATCGCTGTTCCCCCCACATCAACCCCAATTACTTGAATTTTGTCATTTGTCATTTGTCATTTGTCATTGGTGAACAGCTATTACTCATAACCCATTCCCTATTTTCCAGTTCAAAATCAACAGTTCGTCAGGGTTTTAGGCAAATGTGTACTTAGCGTTTTAGGATTTTGGCACGAAAAAAGTCTAAGTTTTCTGTCTTATTGGCTGTGAGTCGTAAATCAGCAACAGTCGCAGTCCGAAAACTCGATTGCTCCTGCCAAGCTGTAATTGGCGCACCTCGTAAAATACCAGCAAGGGCGACCGAAAGCATAAACCCGCCAGTAGCGGCAGCAATTAACGTTAGATTATCTTTCATACAAATCTCTGTATTGTTTATTTGGGCTTTGTCCTTTGTCTAAAACTAATGACTAATGACTAATGACTAATGACTAATGACCATTGACCAATGACTAATGACCATTGACCAATGACCAATGACCATTGACTACTTTCGGATTCTATTTTCTCTGCGTAATCGGGGATTGACGAATTCATTTAACCCCTCACCAAGTAGTGATAACCCTACCACCATAAATGTCATCATTAAACCAGGGAAAAGCGTAGTCCACCAAATGCCAGTAGGTAAAGCTTCTAGGGCTTGTTTTAAATCATGTCCCCATTCTGGCACTTCTTCGGGAAGTCCTAGCCCCAAAAAGCCCAAACCGCCCAACACTAAAATCGCATCAGCAGCGTTGAGTGTGAATAGGACGGGTACACTTTGAATGACGTTGAAAAATAGATATCGAGAAAGCACAACCCAAGTAGAAGCGCCCATTGCTTGAGCAGCTTCGATGAACACTTCCGTTTTCACACTCACGGTGTGGTTGCGAACAACACGGTAATATTGAGGGATGTAAGCAATGCTAATAGCGATCGCTGCATTTAATATCCCCCGCCCCACTACAAACGCCAGTGTCACAGACAGCAGTAGCCCTGGTAGGGTGTAGATGCTATCCATAATAAACAGCAACACTTTATCCAATTTACCACCGAGATAGCCACTCAGCATCCCCAAAGGCACACCGATAATCATACTCAGCGCTGTTGCCAAGATCACTACCAGCAAAGCGGCTTGAGCGCCGAACATTGTCCGGGAAAAGACATCATAACCCAGACGACTAGTACCAAACCAATGTTTAGCTGAGGGTGGCTCGTGAATTGGGTTAGAGAGAAAATCTTTCGGGTTTTGCAGCCATCCCCAAGCCTGAAATATGGGAGCGAAGAATGCCAGGAAGATAAAAAATAGGGTAATGGCTAACCCGATGAGCATGAGTTTCTGGGAAAGATTTGAAGTTTTGCCAAACTGTAAAAATGTCGGTAGCCGCCGTTTTGTAATGGCCATAAAGCGATCGCTCAGATCAAGCAAGATACGCTGACCATCTTAATTTATTATTTATACCTTCAACTTTACCAGAGGGATTTTGGATTAATTTGAACCAAGAGTTAAGAATCTTGACTCCCTACTTCGGGAACTTCTTTTATATTTGGTAATGGCGAACCAAGGACGCTCAAATTGAGGACATGGCCACCAGTAACTAAATAAACAGTTTCGCTAAACGCACCTAGCTGGCGCACCAAAGAACCCAGGCGATCGCGGAACGTTCTCCCAAGGGGATAAGCTGGTACTATACCCCAACCCACCTCTTCTGCTACAAACAGCAGATCAGCAGCAACCAAATCCACCGTCTCTAACAGTTCTACAAGGATGTTTTGCCAGCTAGATTCGTCCTCTTCTAGCAGATTAGCTACCCAAGTTCCTAAAGAATCAACTAAAAGGCAAGTATAGGGTTTCGCATCAGCAAGAGTAGTAGATAGTTCCACCGGTACTAATAGAGTTACCCAATCTTGGGGACGACGTTGTTGGTGTTCTAAAATGCGTTGATGCCACTCTGCGTCATCTGGGTTATCGCTGGCTGTTGCTACGTAAACAACTGCTTTTCCTGACTGCATAGCCAGAGTTTCTGCCCATTCACTTTTACCAGATCGGGCTGGCCCTATTACTAAGATGACTTTACCCAAAGTTGTTTCCTGAGAATCTTAACAATAATAGAACTTACGCAAACAATAGCCAAAACCCTGATTTTCAGGTAGGAACAATTGATGAATTTCCCCGACAGCCTGTAGTTGTGTGTAAGTCCTAAATAAGTAGCTAGTTACAATTTATCATCGCAGTTTTTACTTCAAAAGTAAGATTTTTGGTTTCAAATAACTTTTAAGAGATAAAATTAGCACCAGCATCATTAATGCCACGGCTGGCAAAAGCCGAAAATCCCAACAACCCCATTCTTAATTATTCAAATTGGGGACAGCAAACTTTAGGATGTCTTTATGAACGCAGGCTTAAAACGCATCGAAGCAACTCTACACGATTTAGGAAATCGCGGGACTGCCTCTACCGCCGAAACAGGTGATTCAACCACAAAACGGCCTTTCTCCTTTAGAATTAGCGTCGGAGCTAACGAACCTACAGAAAGTACACAAACTTCATCGGCTGAGGATGAGAAACCAAAGACACAAGGGCAAACAGTTGACTTGGGCGTAGATACTGAGAGTGATTATTCTCATGAACAAAATTTATTTCCTCACCATGACTCTGTGCAGACCTTTCAAACACAAGAGAATGGTAGCAAAACGCCCAGCCTACCTAAGTTGAAAACTCCAAGCTTTAGTAGCCATCGCCACGGAGCTAATCCAGCCTTGGCAATGAATCTATTGCAAGAAATTCAGGAAACTGTCGCCGGTTGGCAAACAGAACTGCAAAATATTTTGAAGCAAATTCAGGATATTTACTTAGAAGGGCCAATTGTCAATGGCTGGTTAGAATCCAATCCCCAGGAACCAGAACCGGAAGGAACCGCAACCCTGCGCCATGCAGAAGTTGACCGCTTGATGGACTACGTGGAAGAAATTTGTGCGACTGGCGGCAAAGTATCCTATGAATCATCTATTACTGGCTACCGCCTGTGTGGTGTGGATGATACTGGTAAAGTCTGGTCACGCTCATGTCCAGCCGATCAGGTTCCTAATGTTAGCATGGCGATCGCTCGTTACCAAAAGTTACGTCAACTGTTAGGGCGCAAGCAATCCTTGGAAACCCATCTGAGTCAATTAGCCCAAACTCTTGTAGTTTTACGCAGTCATATTCAACAAACATGAAGTTTTAAAGATTATTTCCGAAGAAACTCGGTTGGTGGGTCGGTAACTTTTAGTTTAGATTAACTCTCAGGAGATGTGAGTTAGATTTGAGATCAAAATCTCAAATCCAAAATTAAATCTATGCCAGACAACCAAATCTCTGCCATTATCTGTACCCACAATCGAGATACCTATTTAGGTGCTGCAATTGATAGTCTTTTAGCCCAGGATTTCGCTGCTAACTTTGAAGTTGTAGTAGTTGATAATGCTTCTAACGATCGCACTCGTGAGGTTGTGGAACAAAGGACTCACAATCCGCGCCTGAAATATGTCTTTGAACCCACCATCGGTTTATCTGTCGCCCGCAACACGGGTGCCAAAGTAGCTAGTGCTGATATTATTGCTTATCTAGATGATGATGCCGTTGCTAGCAAGGGTTGGCTACAAGTTTTATATTTTGCCTATAATAACTCTAAACTAGCGATCGCTGGTGGCAAAGTCACTCTCCTCTGGCCTGAAGGAATCCAACAACCACGGTGGCTATCTCCAGGGCTAGCGGCAAATCTGGGTGCATACGACTTGGGTGACAGTATCATCTATATAGAGCAACCTGGTTTAACACCCAGAGGCTTAAATTACTCCATTCGCCGCAGTTTCTTAGAAGAAATTGGCGGTTTTGATCCTCATCTCGGTCGAGTCGGCAAAAATCTCTTATCTAATGAAGAGCTGCAAATGACCGAATTTGCCTTACAGCGTGGTTGGCAAGTCGCTTATCTTCCCGAAGCACTAGTTGCTCACAATGTTGCCCCAGAGCGCCTCCAACGCTCCTGGTTTTTAAACCGAGGCTGGTGGCAGGGTATCAGCGAGTGCTATCGAGAACAACTCGCTGGTAAAGCCGGTATCGCTCAGTTGCAGCGAGGTGGCGAAAGGTTTGTGCGCGGCTTGTATAAGGCATTGCAATATTTCTCTGATCCAGCAGAACGGTTTGACAAACTTGTGTATGCTTATGGTCAGATTGGGTACTTAAATGCTGCTATTCAAGGTCTTTTATCTCCATCAAATAAGAAATAATCAATAACATAATTTATACTCATATGACATCTAAAATCCCAGTTTCCGTACTAATTCCGGCAAAAAACGAACAAGTAAACTTACCTGCCTGCCTCGCTAGCCTCACTAGAGCAGATGAAATATTTGTAGTAGATTCTCAAAGCACTGACAAGAGCGTTGAAATTTCTAAAAGTCACGGTGTCAATGTCGTGCAATTCAGCTTCAATGGACGCTGGCCCAAAAAGAAAAATTGGTCTTTAGATAATCTACCTTTTCGCAACGAATGGGTGCTGATTGTAGATTGCGATGAGCGCATCCCCCCCGAACTTTGGGAAGAAATTGACCAAGCAATTCAAAACGCTGAATATACAGGTTATTATCTCAACCGCCGCGTATTTTTCTTAGGAAAATGGATTCGTTATGGTGGTAAATATCCAGATTGGAATCTGCGTTTATTTCAACATAAAAAAGGTCGCTACGAAAATTTAAATACTGAGGATATTCCCAATACTGGTGATAACGAAGTTCACGAACACGTGATTTTGCAGGGGAAAGTTGGGTATCTCAAAAATGATATGCTCCACGAAGACTTCCGCGACCTTTACCACTGGTTAGAACGACACAACCGCTATTCCAACTGGGAAGCTAGTGTTTATTTTAATATTCTCACAGGTAAAAGTGATAGCGGTACTATTGGTGCGAATCTATTTGGTGATGCAGTGCAACGCAAGCGCTTTTTGAAAAAAGTGTGGGTACACCTGCCATTTAAACCCATTTTGCGGTTTGTTTTGTTTTATATTATTCAACGCGGTTTTTTGGATGGCAAAGCAGGATATATCTATGCACGCTTGCTGAGTCAATATGAATATCAAATTGGGGTTAAACTTTACGAATTACGCAGCTGTGGAGGTCACTTAAATACTGCAACTATCCCCAAGGAGGGAGCAGGTGAGCAAGCGAGCAGGGAAACAGAGGGAAAACTATTGACTCTTAACAGACGCGATTAATCGCGTCTCTACTTTTGACAAATGACAAATGATCAACCTTTCGTAGACTTACGCAAATATGACCAATCTTGGTTTGACCGGGGACGGCCAAGTTGGTATATTTTTTTATGGTGGTTTGTACAAGCGATCGCCTTTCCCCTCACTCCTCAACCGTTAAATATTCTGCGTTGTTCTCTGCTACGACTATTTGGCGCTTGTATCGGCAAAGGTGTATTAATTCGACCCACT
>JBBSCU010000223.1:0-9244 GCA_038249935.1 Chroococcales cyanobacterium | reverse complement strand
TAATGACGCTCGTTCGTGAAACATCTGCCTTTGGGAGAAGACTGACTAACGTACTTCATAGTTAAGAATTAAATTACGAATTATTTGAACCTACTCTTGTTTACCTACCCCATGCGTCTAGATCAATATACTGTTAGCAACTATACTCCAGGCGTACCATACTGGAAGCAACTTCTTTGGTATTTTGTGGGGTCGCCCTTTGTTAAAAGTTATTGGCTCCCACTTTCAGTTTTAAAAATTTGGATACTCCGCAGTTTTGGAGCTAACATTGGTCAAGGTGTCCGCATTAAACCTGGAGTGCGGGTAAAGTTTCCCTGGCGGTTAAACATTGGTGATTATGTTTGGATTGGGGAAGGTGCGTGGATAGATAATGTTGCTCTTATTACCATTGAAAGTCATGTTTGCCTCTCTCAAGGGGTCTATCTCTGCACTGGAAATCATGACTGGAATGATCCCGATTTTAAATTAATTGATGCCCCAATCCATATTCAAGAGAGTAGTTGGATTGCCGCTAAGTCGATAATTGGACCAGGAGTTACAGTTGGTCGCGGAGCAGTACTAACTTTAGGTGCTGTTACAGGGAAATCACTAGAACCAATGACCATCTATGCAGGTAATCCGGCTCAACCTATCAAGCAACGAAAGCTTTGATAATATATATCCTCTATAGCAATCCTAAATAAGTTAAGAACAAAAAGATACCCAACTTTTTGAAGAAGTCGGGGATCTGAGCTTCTTGGTGTTTGCAAATCAAATAGGATTGCTAATAAAATTTATACCTTAGTAGTCATTGTCAGCTACACAAATCCCTTTACATTTAAGACCGTTCCTAGCAGTGCGCTGGCAATGAGAACAGAGAACTTTTTCGTTTTCTGTTTCTTGATTTATCTTGATACTAATGTTTGCCGTAAGAAAGTCGTTTTCAGTTTGGAGTTTTACAGTCATAAGAATGGAGCAATTTCTTGCAGTTTACATTTTACAATTGAGAAGCGGTAATCAAATACAGATGTTTCAACTCTCCCAAGTGCTTCAAAACAGCACGGGCAGCTTTTTCTAAATTATCGTTGTTCTGTAGCCTACTAATGCGATCGCTACGATGGGTACTTGCATCGCGGCTGATTAAGTGCGGAAACTGACATTCCGACTCAAAGGAATTGAGCCTCTTTAACCTGCCTAAGAATCCATTTTCAGGCATTTGTCAACCATATTTTGAAAGTGGTCTTTTAGAGTATCAATTATACTTTTAAAATCTTTTTTTTAACCATTTACAGACTATTTAAGTTGTTGCCTAAGCGACGGTGTTAGGATCATTAGTCCTCTAACAATTTCTTCAGGGGTGGCTGTGCCATTGATTACCTTTGGTGTAATCGCCATAACTTCCAGAGCTAGGTTTGTTGGAATTCCCCTGGCTTCTAAACGTTTCAAGTCTAAAACGTCAATGCCTACTGCCAATCCATCCAAATATTCTTCTACACTCACTCCCAAATTTTCAATCTCTACCATAAGGATAAAAGCCTCTTTTTAACTTCGTTGCCAAATTTTAATTGTTTTATCTAAACTGCCACTAACCAACATTTCACCGGAGGCTGTAAAAGCTAATGCTGTAACTATGTTAGTGTGACCACTAAAAGTACCGAGCAATTCTCCTGTTTGTAGATGCCATAATTTGATTGTTTGATCAGCACTACCACTGGCGATAATTTGTCCATTCGGACTTAAAGCGATCGCATATACTCTATCCCTATGTCCTTTAAGAGTATTAAGTAATTCGCCAGTCTCCAAATGCCAAATTTTAATCGTTTGATCCCAACTGCCACTAATCAGCAGTTTAGCATCTGCACTGATTGCTAAGGAACAAACGATGTGAGAATGACCCATGAGGGTATGCAGTGGTTGTGTATCCTTTAAACTTTTGATCCCAGTCTGGGGTGAGATGCGCCAGACTTTGATTTTGCGATAGCTACCTATCACGACAGTTTGACCATCTCGGCTTAAAACCAGGGAATGAGCAGCTGTATCATCTAAAGAGAGTGCGATCGCAACCTGACGCTGCATTAAATCCCAAAACAGAATTTTTCTGTCATCTCCGCCACTGGCTAACATTTTACCATCAGGGGTAAAGGCAACGCACCGCACGACCCCATTATGTTTGTGCAAAACATCTATCAAGTCTAGAGCGCCTACGTGCCAAATCTTAATTGTGGAGTCTGCACCGCAACTCACTAAAGTTTGTCCATCTGAACTAAAGGCGAGAGAATTCACTTCATCCACCAGCCCAGACATCACCCAAGGATACTCTGACAAGGTATCTATTAATTCACCCTTAGTTAAATCCCATAGCTTCGTCTCTCCACGACTACCACTTGCCAATATGGGTAAGGTTTTGCCATTCTTACATCCTGAACTGAAAGCTAGGCAATTAATTCCTCTGGTGTGTCCTTTCAAAGTCTGCCAGCATTCCCAATCACCGACTATACCCTTGAGGCAATGCTCTGATGATATAGTCTGTATTGTCTCTGCGATCGTTGTTTCATTAATTATTGGCAATGGGTCTTTTTTGCCAACAAGTGATTCTAAATACCAACTCAACCCCCCCGCATACAACAAGTTACTCGGACTAATGTACAGTTTTGGTTCAGTAAGTTCAATTTGATTTGCAGGTAAAAAACCTGTAATTATGGTTTGTTTTTCGTATCCCAAATTACCTGTATATGGATAAAACAAACACAGAAAAATTAATACTTGATGATTTTTTAAATCTTGTTGAGTAACTGACCACTTAATTTTGTCTTTTTTAATACCATTAAAACTTTCCCCATCAGCAACATAAACTTGAATACTTAGCCGAGGATTATCTCTTAGTACATAAGAAAATTTGCTTTCACCACACAAATTTCCTTCATCATCTAAAATCATATTTTGCAAGGTATCTTGTGGCACCTTTTTTACCAACTTGCCCAAGCGTTCAGTAATTACCTGGTTAACGATTTGCTCCCGCAAAAGATAATCTTGGGCTTGTTGCTGAAAATATTTGGGAAAAGGTATCGTCCAGTCAGGAGGCTCAGGATATTCAGGCGGAGTCGGCGGGGGATTTTTGGCGAGAACTTCTGCTTGTTGGCGAGAAAGCTCTTGGAGTTTTGCCAAAGGTTCGCCCCAAAAGGCCATAATTTCGGTGTGACAACCTTTAACTTGACTTTCCAGCAAAGATAAGTCGTAAGTTTTGGGTTTTTTCACACGTTGAAGGAAGTCAGCTTGTTGAGCTTTGAGTAAGCTAATCCAATCCATCTGCATTCTGGCGTTACACTATTGTATACCTACAGTAAGCTTACTAATGCAATTACTCAATATAACCTTTAGTTAATTATAGCAGCCGCCAATACGGTTAGGACGCTGTACGAAGAACATTTTCCATAGTTTGTACATCTCTATTTCTTCTCTAAATTCTCGTCGTTTAACTTCATCTCGTTCTTGATAACCATAAGTTTTTTTACGCGGTTGCTATACAAACCTTAAGTTCAAAAAGACTTTGGTTTTGGCTTCACATAACAAAAAACCCAGTATTGCTACTGAGTTGTGTTATGAGTAAAAATTTATTAAACTAAAGCATTTACCCATAGTCAACGGCATATTCAATCAGATGGGCAAGGCGCTGACGTAGGGTTTCTAATCCCAAGCGCTTACTCGCAGAAATAAACACCGCTAAGGGAAATTCTTCCCTAGCTAGAGCCAGTGTCTCACTATCGGCTTGATCAATCTTGTTAAAAATAACCAGCGCCGGGCCAGGAGTTATTGGCATTTGCGCTAAGATTTCTCTGACTGAGCGAATATGACGCAACCAAGCCGGGTGAGACAAATCTACTAAATGTAGTAGAGCACCGGCTTCTGTGACTTCCTCCAAGGTGGCGCGGAAGGCATCCATTAATGATGCTGGCAGTTCGTGTATAAACCCTACCGTATCTGTAATGAGAATTTCCTGAGGTTTATCAGCTTCGCCATGAGGAATTACCAAGCGGCGCGTGGTGGGATCGAGAGTCGCAAATAGCTGGTCGGCTGTATAAACTTCTGCATTAGTAAGAGCATTCAGCAAAGTGGACTTGCCAGCGTTGGTGTATCCAACCAAAGCCACTGAGGGAACTTCTTGATGCTGCCGTCGCTGTCGTAGCCGCGAACGATGTGCCTGCAACTGGTCTACTTCTTTTTGCAGTCGGGATATGCGCTGCCCGATCGCACGGCGTTCGGTTTCTAGTTTGGTTTCACCAGGGCCGCGAGTCCCAATACCACCACCCAATCGAGACATGGTGCGACCTCTACCAGCCAGTCGCGGCTGCATATATTCTAGCTGTGCTAATTCTACTTGCAATTTACCGGCACGGGACTGAGCGCGTTGGGCAAAGATATCCAAAATAACTTCGGTACGGTCAACGACCCGGATACCAATTTGCATCTCCAAGTTGCGGACTTGGGAGGGTGAGAGGTCGCGGTCAAAGACGACGAGATTAACTCCTAGTGTTTGGGCAGTTAGGGCAATTTCTTGCACTTTACCTTCGCCAACTACTGTCTGGGGATGAATGCGCGATCGCTTTTGTTGTATTGTGTGTAATACATCTCCCCCAGCCGTATCAACTAAACGTGCTAATTCTAATAAAGTGTCTTGAAATTGTAGGGGAGTTATCTCACTGGTCATCAGCCCGACAATCAGCACGCGATCGTGGTCAGCATCTACTTCCTGGGCGATAAATTCCCGTTGGAATTCCGCTTCCAGATTTTCCACCAAGTCTACTAAATCTTGCTCTGCCAGATCATCTAAGCCCAGAGGTGACGATATATTCCAACTTGGGGATTGGATTTGTTTAGAGTGAGCGAAGCCGAATTGCCTCTCCTCTACTTTCACAGCAGCAGGACTAGCAATCAGGGTGCGAGAATCTTGGGGTGTCAGATGAGCTAGATAAGCTTCTTTGACATATCCAGTCGCACCGCCTCCCCGCCGTGTAAAACCTGTTCCGGTAATGTTTAGGACAACCAGGGCATCTAAGCGTTGCAGTGCCATAGCCGTGAGTGCCGCTTCATTGGGCGGTTCTGGCTTGAGATGGGTGGCAATACAACGAATACCGCTGAGTCGTTCTGCACCGTAACGGGGCAATTCCAGGGGTGGTATTTGCGTTTGACGCGGTGTGCCTACCCCGACGCGGATCACTTGTCCGCGACGGTTGATGTAGGCGCACACAGGCTGATTGACTTCTGTGCTAATTGCTGCCAAACGCTGGGAAAAATCAGACGTGGTGATGCGATCGCCTGGTATGCGCTGGTGATACAGCCGCTGTAGTTGCTTCAGCTGGCTGGACTTCAGACCTTGAAGATTTCCAAAAATAGTTTCTATAGGCGTTTATGACCAGTTAAATGGCCCCCCAAATCCTTATATGTTTATTTTACATATAACAAGGTTAAGACTGCTAACTCTCTCCTGTGAGGCATACATTGTGAATTAGTGGCCTAGAGTATTGATTTGACGCTATTTTGATGGTATAACCCACAAACCGAGCAATGGTAACAACACGCACCGCTTCCGAACAAAGGGCTGTATTGAGAAATATCAGTTGGCAGACTTTTGAAACCATGCTAGCGGAGATGGGAGAGGATAGAGCCTCTCTAATCACCTATGACCAAGGAATGCTGGAAATTATGACTCCACTGATGCCGCATGAACATTGGAATTGCTTGTTAAAACTGCTCATTTTTGTTTTGGGTGAAGAGTTGAATTTAGAGATTTTTCCTACAGGTTCAACGACTTTGAAATGGGAAGATTTGCGGCGTGGTGCGGAACCAGATAGCAGTTACTATATTCGCAATGAAGCGTTGGTGATACAGCCGCTGTAGTTGCTTCAGCTGGCTGGACTTCAGACCTTGGAGATTTCCAAAAATAGTTTCTATAGGCGTTTATGACCAGTTCTACCAACAGCTAGTCTCCAAGGTTGGTGAGGCTGTGGGCGTTGCTGATGGTGAGCCTTATTGGAACGCATACCTGAGTCAGTCGCAGGTGTGGGTTAACTTTCAGTGCGGGTGTACGTCTGTGGTGTGTGATTGGCTGGTGGCGGTGTAAGTTGCGTTGTTGCGTTGTTATCCGGCTTGCTGGTTTAACCAAGCTTCTAAATCCGCCACAACAGAAAAATCTAATAACGCCTCTCCTAAAAGAGACAATTGCTCAATAGATAATTGCAGAACTCGTTCAATCAACGATGCATCAATTTCACCAATCCGACGATTTAGTTGACGGATAATTAAATCCTGTTTTCCTTCTTGTTTTCCTTCTTGTTTTCCTTCTAGTTTTCCTTCTAGTTTTCCTTCTTGCTTGGCTTTTTCACGATCTTGCTGATAAAGTGGTTCTAATCGCATAATTAACTCCCTATCATCTGATTCTAAATTTTGATTAACTCTCAAATTCTGGCGCAGATTGTAAACTAATTCTAGCGTTGCTTGCTTGTATGGGTGATTCAATGGTAGCTTTGATAATTCCACAATCGCCTGTGACTGCACACTCCCTCTACCAAGAATTCTTAACCACAAAGTTTCTGGTGTTTGCGGTAGTTGATGTATGGCTACAATTGCTGTTCGTAGAGCATCACCTAAAAAGTGTACTCCTGGCAACCACCCCTGTTTCTGATTAACATTAAAGCTCGATAGTATTGTTGGGGATGCGGTTGGAGTCAGAACCCATAGTTTCGGAATATCTGACTCTTGGAGTCTGGTTTTATTCGTTTTAGCATCTCGCCGCAAAAGAGCTTTTACTTCTAATGATTTTTGAATACAATCACAAATTTCATCACCAGAAGCGGCATTACGAGATGGTTCTAATATTGCCGGAAATTCGGCAAATCTTCCCAGTAGCCCTAACAATTCTAAATTGGAGGTTTGCTGTGCTGATGGAGTAAATAACACATCAATTTCTTTGATCTCTCCTGATACTTTTTTTGATGATTTTACTTCTCCGTAAGGTTTTAACAGTTCTTCTAGATAATCTTTGGCAAATTCGTCATGTACAAATCGAGTCATTCAATTTGGTTTATTTACAATTGATTTGAAGTAGTTAATAATATTTTATCAGACTCCAGTAGCGACCCAGATAACCAAGGCGAAATTCTAATAGCCATTCTTGTACTGGAAACAAAGTAAAGTAAAATGCGATTCCTGTACTGACGTAATCGAGCATTGGGCTAAGTCTTACCCGTGTGTTGCTCTGTATTTTACACAAGTTTCTGGATGATAAACCGTTCACTTCATATTGCGATCGCCACCGAAAAAGCGGGTACGCCATCGCTGCGCGAGAAGAAGAGTAAAAATTCTTGAACCGATATAGCTAAATGAATCAAAAACAATTAGAAGACTCCATTTTTGAAGCTGTCTCTGACGTGATTGGGAGAGAATGGACAATTGAAGAAAAGTAGTTAATTCAGAATGATTCCGAACTGCAAAGTCAGCTAAAAGAATGGCTAAGTAATTCTCTTAGTGATACTTGTTGGCAGAAAGTCAACTACAAAATAGTCCGAGATTTAAGTACCCCTTCAAACTTCAGTCAACCCATGAATTTCTTTGAAGATGAAGAAATTTATATTCCTTATTTGAATTCACTGAAGCGGTTGCCGGGTATGTGCGATGGCATAACCGCCCACTGTAGGCGATCGCTCTGACCCCAAATCTTTAAAAATTAGAATAATGTAAGCGGCTCACTGTGCGTTGGTGGTAGCCCTCAAGTATGCTCCAGACGACCCAAACTTTATCGTTGCACGACAGCATTTAGAAACAGCGATAGCTCTTTCACGAGAGCATCACAAAACATACTGGAGTATTTTCTGGAAGACTTCAACTAATCCTGAGCAATGGCTACGCCTGATTGAGAATGAAAAATAAATATATATAGATATGGTGAACCAAATCGCTACGCAAGGTTCTCTGTTCGACCTACAAACGGTAATCGACTACGGACAATCAGTAGTCAACGTTGGTCAAGAACTGGTTAAATCGGGAGAGGCTAAGGCTTCAGCCATTTTGACTAAACCTAAGTTGATCGCATCAGCCAAAATAGTACTGAGTAAGATAACTTTATCTGAAGCCATTTCTCCCGTTTGTAGATGAGTAAAGTATTTAGTAAAATCAGTCCAAGAATTTAATGGGCATTGATTACTAGTGTGGCCTTACTTGTTTAATATAGTTTCATGTTAGTTCTGCAAGATCCGTGCATCATCTGACTAAAATAACCCTATTTAAATAAATACTCTTGGATGTCATTGTGTTGATGTCGGAGAATACTAATCGCCTTGACTTGAATTTGGCGAATCCGCTCTCGGCTGAGGTTTAGCTCTTTGCCAATTTGAGCAAGATTGATTTGTAAATCATTTTCCAGTCCAAAGCTTAAAATCAACACTTGACGTTGAATAGGTGTTAGTGGTTCTAAGAATTTAGCCACGTCTTGGGATAGAAGTTCTTGGGTGAGAAGTGTTTCTGGTGAAACGCCATCGTCAGTTAAAATTTCGCCCAATTCTGTTTCTTGCTCATCTCCAACAAATTTATTTAAAGAGATGGCTGTGCGAGATGCGGCAAGATATTCTCGAAGCTTATCGGGGCTGAGGTTTAATACTTCTGCTATTTCTTCAGCAGTGGCATGACGACCAAGTTTTAGAAAGCTTTCTCGCTGCACCTTCTTAATTTTATTAAGTATTTCAGTTAGATGAACAGGCAATCTAATAGTGCGGGATTGTTCTGCGATCGCGCGCGTGATTTCCTGACGAATCCACCAGTAGGCATAAGTCGATAACTTATACCCCCGGTTCGGGTCAAACTTTTCTATACCCTTTTGTAAACCGATTGCTCCTTCCTGGATCAAATCGAGAAATTCTAAATTGCGGTTTTGGTATTTCTTGGCAACAGATACTACCAACCGGAGGTTAGCTGTCACCATTTTTTGTTTAGCTTTTTGACCAAGGTGTAGCGCTGCTCGGACTTGTGTTTCAGTTTGAGCAACAGCATTGGCTAATTCAGTCATTGTCGGTTCCCGGTCTAGCTGTTTGGTAAGTTCATTTTTAGATTGCTCAATGGCAATCATTTGTTGTACCTGTCTACCATAAGCAATTTCTTCCTCTGGCTTCAATAAAGGATACTGACCAATTTCTTGCAAATAGATGCGAACCATGTCTGAACTGAGGCTGGACATACAAACTTTTCGGCTTTTTTCAATCAGGGGATTTAAAAGTAT
>JBBSCU010000222.1:0-9297 GCA_038249935.1 Chroococcales cyanobacterium | reverse complement strand
TTTATGCAATAGATTTTTGAACACCCGTGTTATGAGATCGTCATAAATTAGGTTCTGCTGAAGCTTTGTACCTAAGCTCTTAAAGTTTGCTTTTGCTGATTCTGCCATATCAGCTTTACTCCGAATTGCAACTAAAACTTTGATATCGAAAGACTGCATCAGTTCAAAGACCTTTTCACGAATTTCGGGATGATCGTCTTTTGCATGAAAAGTAATCGCAGTCTTTTTTGCTTCCGGCTGCATAGAAGGAATGTTTTTGAAGCGAGGATGAGTCATCAAGCTTGCGCGGAGTGCATTCAGTTCCCAGGAAACTTGTTCTGGATCAGAAATTTGAGCAACACCAACCATAAAAAATTTAGATGCTCCAGGTTGACCTACGATGATGCGTCCCTTTTTATCGAAGAATGTAAGATCACCTGCTTCGTCAACAAAGTAGTGACGAAATTTAATTTCTGCTGACACGCACTGGAAGATAAAAGTAGATTTGACCTATTTTACGTCAATCTGAGATTATAGCCTCCAATTGTGCGATCGCCTCGTCTTCAACAACGGTACTTAATTACCGATGTGATTCATGGATTGATACACTACTTCATGCCTAACGCAATAAATCAGCGCGGGGTTTAAAGGTTTCAATTTGACGCAACTTTTCGTAAAGTTCCTGTTCTTCTTGACTAATATTTTTCGGGGTAACTATCTGAATTTCCACCAATTGATCGCCACGTTTAGTATTTTCAACAGGATAGCCTTTATTCGCCAAGCGCAATCTTTGACCTGATCTGACTCCTGGGGGAATTGTCATTTTCACTGGTCCATCCAAAGTTGGTGCTTCTACCTGTCCTCCTAAAACTGCTTCGCTGGGAGTAACGGGAATCTGGCAGAGTATATTTGAACCTTCTATCTTAAATAATGGATGCGGCTCAACGGTAATTTTCAAGTATAGATCGCCACCACCAACGCCTTGGTTCCGTAAACGGATGGTTTGACCTGTTACCATACCTGGGGGCATATTAACTTCTAGCGATCGCCCATCTTCCAAACGAATGCGTTCATTGCCGCCTTGATAAGCTTTTTCTAGTGGGAGCGTTAATCTAGCTTCTATATCCCTACGGGTAGTGCGAGGTGGGGTGTTAACTGTATAAGCAACTTTTGTTCTGGGGGAACGAAACGGATCGCTAGTATTGCCATTACTAGAATTACTTGCCGTACTCTTATTTTTGACACCGATAACTTGATTAATAAAGCTTTCAAAGTCGGAGAATTCGCTTGGATCTACGTCCTGATTACCGTTGCTCACGCCACCAGCGCTATTCTGCCAGGTTTTGGCTTTTGGTGTCTGTTTGTTGCTTGCAAAGCCTTTTTGCTTCCAGTAGCGACTAAACTGGTCGTATTGCGATCGCTTGGCTAAGTCTGAAAGGACTTCATAAGCCTCGCCGATGTCCTTAAATTTTTCCTCAGATGCTTTGTTACCCGGATTGAGATCGGGGTGATATTGCCTTGCTAACCGCCGATAAACCTTTTTAATTTCCTCACTAGAGGCATCTTTAGACACTCCCAAAATCTCGTAGTAATCGCGGAAATTTGGCAAATTTTGCATAATTCAGTTATTTAAATTTTAGATTTTGATTAAGGGATTTTGGATTAATTAGAGACGCGATTAATCGCGTCTGTACAGGAATTAGGAGTTGAAAGATTTAATTTTTAACTCCTCACTCCTAACTTCTAACTCCTAACTTCTAACTCCTAACTTTTCTTACAACCAATCATTGTCTTCATCATCATCCCAGTTATCTTGGTAGCTGGGACGAGATTTACGTGAACGGCTATCAGAGGAGGAACGGCTATCAGAGGAGGAGGAACGACTATCAGAGGAGGAAGAACGACTATCCCGGCCATAGTCTCTGTCTCTGCCATAGTCTTTGCCGTAATCTCTGCCATAGTCGTCACCATAAGAATCGCGTTCCCGATAGGCATCTCGCCCAGATTCGCGTTTTTGTTCCTTATCGCCGCCAGTAAAGATGTCACGGATAGTACCAAACAAGTTGTCGTCTTCATCCTCAGCATAAGACTGGCGGACTTCCCGATTTAGCTCATAGAGAGCATCTTGTAAATCGGCGTAGGCTTGATCGATACCGCGATCGCTATTTTCTTTAAGACTATCCCGTAGTTCCCGGCAAATACTATCAATTTTTTGGCGGCGGCTGCGGGCAAACTGCATACCAAATTCCAAAGCTACTTCTCTAAGCTGTCGTTCGGCTTGGAAAATTAACGCCTCCGAACGAGTCCGCTTTTCTATCCGTTCTTTGCGTTCCCGATCAACATCGGCGTATTTCTGAGCGTCTTGAATCATTCGATTCACTTCCGACTCGTTCAAGGTAGAAGCGCCTTGAATGGTGATACTCTGCTCTCGACCAGTGGTTCTATCTAGGGCTGTTACCTGTAAAATACCATTAGCATCGATATCCAATGACACCTGAACTTGGGGAATTCCTCGTGGTGCTGGGGGAATGCCATACAGCTTAAACCGTCCTAAAGACTTGTTGTTTGCGGCCATTTCCCGTTCGCCCTGGACTACGTGGATTTCCACAGTATTTTGGTTATTTTCAGACGTAGAAAAAATGTCAGAGCGGCGGACTGGGATGGTAGTGTTACGGGGAATCAGTTTTTTCATCACGCCGCCGATGGTTTCCAATCCCAAAGACAACGGTGTAACATCCAAAAGCAGCACATCTTTGAGTTCGCCGGCGAGAATTCCGGCTTGAATTGCTGCACCCACGCCCACGACTTCATCGGGGTTGACGTTTTCGTTGGGTTCAGTACCAATTAAGTCTCGAACAAGCTGCTTCACCATTGGCATCCGTGTAGAACCGCCAACTAACACAACTTCTTCAATATCTCTAGGTGAAAGTCCGGCATCTTTGAGCGCTCGTTTCACTGGTATCCGTAAGCGCCCTACTAAATCACCACACAAACCTTCAAACTGGGAACGAGTTAAACTAATTTCCAGATGTTTGGGGCCATCTTCTGTGGCGGTGATGAAGGGTAAATTAATATCAGTGACGCTGACAGCAGAAAGCTCAATTTTAGCTTTTTCCGCAGCTTCCATTAGACGTTGCAAAGCTTGGCGATCGCGTCTTAAGTCTATCTCTTCTGTTTCTAAAAATTGCTCTGCTAACCAATCGACTATTTTTTTGTCAAAGTCGTTACCACCAAGTTGTGTATCTCCACTGGTAGCTTTAACTTCAAATATCCCATCGCCAACGTCTAAAATTGACACGTCAAAGGTGCCACCACCCAAGTCAAATACTAAGATAGTTTCCGTCTCACCCCGATCCAATCCATAAGCCAAAGATGCAGCAGTTGGTTCATTGAGAATCCGCAGCACCTCTAAACCAGCAATTCTGCCAGCATCGCGGGTTGCCTGTCGCTGAGAATCGTTAAAATAAGCGGGTACTGTAATCACTGCCCCTGTCACTGGTTCGCCCAAGTAGCGACTAGCGTCGTCTGCCAATTTCTTCAGCACCATTGCCGAGATTTCTTCGGGAGCGAAATCTTTATTGAGGCGAGGACAGGCAATTTTGATATTACCTACTTCGTCTTTGCGGATGGTGTAGGGTATGCGCTTGGAATCTGGGTTAAGTTCGCTATATTTACGCCCAATGAAGCGTTTAACTGCAAAAAAGGTATTTTGAGGGTTGAGGACGGTTTGTCGCCGTGCCATTTGCCCAACTACCCTTTCGCCTTCTTTGCTAAAGCCAACTACGGAGGGGGTTGTTCGCATTCCTTCTGCATTGGCAATCACCACCGGCTTGCCACCCTCCATAACGGCGACTACTGAGTTGGTTGTACCCAAGTCGATGCCGACTACCTTGCCCATGCGTTACTTTTCTCCTTAGTGTCTTATATATTTATTATGATTGGGCGGAACTACCTCTAGCTTTGTGCTACAGGATGAAAACACCTCAATGGTATAGTAGTCATCATTAAGGCAGTAAGTTAAGAAGTGCTGTTAAAGTAGATAGTTGCAAGACTAGGATAACATTGAGATGGTTAACGTGCTCAAGCTGGCTCTATTCTGGTTATGCAGCTACTTGTCTTTACGGTATCGTCGGTAAGTGCACCTTAATAATACTTGCTCTGCTTTTTTGAGTGCCTGAAAACCTTAATATTGTCACTATTTTAAAGATTTTAATTGAACAGAGCGATTATAAACTTCCCTGAGTGAGATCGCGCTCGTTAAATGACAACGGCTGGACATTTTTTTGTTTAAGAATGCATCAGGTGGCAATTTTTACAATGGGGGAGTGTGGAAATCCACACCTTATCGATGTGAACCGTAGTATTCACAAAGCTAATAATCAGAAACGTCGTCCCCTCTTGGCGGTTCCAATTGACGATGCGATCGCAAAGCAAATATTATTAACTAGCCTCGGATTCATCCCACAAAATTAACTTGGGATTATTTAGCGAGTGCCTACTAAAGTTCTTCACTAAATTTGTGTTTCTTCCTCAGTAAAAATAGGAGGCCACAATTCAGTAATGGGTAATTCCCAACCGGGAAAAAGTTCTAGTATGGTTAAAAGATCGCCATTCTCTAAAACTGTCGGTTCGCCTGTAGAGCGATAAATTGTAACTGTCTCTTCATCAGGATCAATCAGAATGCCGATGAGCGCTCCTAGTTCGATAAATTTCAGAATCTTGGTTACTATAAGTTTAATTTTATCGCTCTGAGATTTAATTTCTACCACCAAGTCAGTTTTGCAGAAAATAACGAAGATTAAAAAATAAATTTAGATTTCTCAAAAACTGCTACTCCGACTTATCAAATCGGGATTATAATCACAAATTCTGTACCCTAGACATCTCCAAAATAGTATCATTCTGTGATAAAAGAACATTAGAGAAGTTTTTTGACACATAAAGGCTTTGAACGTTTTCGGAGATGTCTCCTGCTTGAATTTTAAACCATTTTGTAAAAAAATATGTTTGACTGGTTTATGCCCGCTTACTTGATTGTTATAAAACAAGATACATTAACTGGAAGTTTAATAGCAAAGATACCGAAAAACATGACTCCTTATACCCCTCAACAGATCCATCATATATTAATCGGGCTGGGATATTTAGCTCCTGAGATTGACCCTAAGCCGGATTTGACTAAATTTGCTCCCTGGAAAAGGAATGACAACGCCTTGACAGATCAACCTACCGAAGAAGCCATTAAAAGGTTTCAGAAACAGTACTCACCCAAACTGACAGTAAATGGTAATCCTGATTCTGAAACTCGAAGTTTAATGGAAGATACAGTCAAAGGGCTTCAGAATAGATTGAAATTTCACGGTTTTGCAACCAATACCGAACTACCTTCAGACAAGCCTTTTTATGGGCCAGCTACTTATACAGCAGTCAAGAAATTTCAGAAATTTCAGGGTTTAACTGAAAATGGCATTGCCACTATGGACCAACGTCAAATTTTACAGCAAGCCAGTTTACCACCAAAGAAACCCCAAGCACAGTCACAACTCAAGCTAATAGATTTATACTTCCAATTCAAAAAGAATCCTCAAAATTCTTCTTACATTGCAGCACTAAATAACTTACAGCAAAATTTACCCAAGGACGTTTTAAACAAAGTTACTAACAAATGGAGGGGAACAAATGATCAAAACCCTGAGATTGTCAAACTTACGAATGTGTTTACTTATTATGATGACAACAATGCAAATCATCGTGATGCACTAAATCACTTACAAAGTCAGATCACTCCAGCTGTCTCTCAAGCATTTTTAAGTCTCTGGAATAAAAAGTAATATTATGTTCGGTTGATAACTTATAAAACAGTATTACTTTTCCAAATTCCTCAGCTATTCAGAATAGTATTGTCTCTGGTGAGCCAATATGGGAATTTTTAGATGCTTGTAGCTTAGTTTGAACACTATCAATAATTGCCAGCCAATCAGCATCTCTGTTCCACTCAAAGCGAATCCTGGTTTTAGTTTCTGCGTCGTAGAGGTTACAAAAAACCACATTCTCCTTTCCAGCAGTTGCAGCGATAATTAGGGGCTTGGAAAAGTCTTGAACTAGTGATACAGCTAAAAGGAAAGTTTTAGCAAAGTTCGTTTCTATTCCAGTCCTAACAATATAAATTTCATCGGCTCTAACAACGATATCTAATTTGTTGTTGACATTTCCCCTAAATTCTGTTGTTTTTAATTTCAGTTCAGATATATACCCAGTTAACCCTGTTTGTTGTACAGGAATAGTTTTATCATTATTGATATTGTAGTGATACCACAGGTAAGATTCCCCACTTAATTCTCCGTTTTTCACATACAGATAGATAGGTTCTGGCGGGTTACAAAGACCTAGTTTAATTTCGGTAATCATCTCTTATGTTCCTTTATGAAGGATAAAAATTTTTCAGATACTCCGTCAAATTCAATATTTTTTAAAATTGTGTTTAACTGAAGAAAAATAATAAATATACAAAAGGGCATCTACAAGAGATGCCCGTCATGCAGGAAAACCCCAAAGGGTTGTCCCTACACCTTCCCAACAATCAGCAACAGTGACTAATTAGGTATTAGCCACGTTCTATAGTCATATTATTGACTTTAAAAACTCTAAATATCCTCGGTGCATACACTGAAAAAACTAGTAGAGGGTTTAATTCCCTCCTTTTTTAAGGAGGATTGAGTCTTAACTCAAGCGTATTGGTTTATGGCGATGTACTACTCCACAAATGGCAGCCAAAATTAACCATGAGAGCGTATTCAAACGAAAATCGAATAGGGTTACATCTACTGTATTGAATAGAATCCACCCAACAAAGGCTAGAAGATAACTAAAAAATATTAATCTGTCTTCTGTATTTAGATATTTTGACTTTCGCAGTAATTGGATGCTTGTAATCAAAATCCAACTGAGTAAGGCACAAAATAAAAAAGTACTTGGAAAACCAGTTTCAGCAGATAACATCAAAAATAAGTTGTGGGGATGACCTAAGGGAATCTGCATCTGTGCTTTATAGAGTCCACTAAAACTGCGTAAGCCCCAGCCAGTCCAGGGATGCTGCTGAGTTAAAGACCAGGCAAACTCCCACTGAGTTTTTCGCATTAAAGCAACTGGTCTATTTGGATACATATCGTCATTTAATCTTGCCCAAAAGAAAGCAGGAATGTACTGACGAAAAAATTGAGCAACTGGCAAAGGAGCAAAAGCTGCCAAAAGCACGCTAGCGGAGATACTAGCGACACCGCCCACAAGAATGCGCCAACCCTGGTAGAGTGCATAAGCTAAACAGGCAAAAATAGCGATCGCCCACCCATTGCGCGAGTTGGTGAAAATCAAGGCGATGAAATTTGTCATCACCGCCACAGTTAGGAAAAGCAGAGGGAGAAATGACTTTTGACTTTTAACTCTTAGTTGATGATAGTTTTCGAGCCACAACCCTAGACCAAGAATGAAAACTATCACCAGATAAGCTGCGAAGGTGTTAGCGTGCAAGAAAAGTGAGGCTATGCGCCCTGGTGGATTTCCTCCTGGTGCGATCGTCCAATCTAAAACAATCCACAAAAACTGAAACTTCAAACTCCAGCCCAAAAATAACTGCCCCAAGCCGATAATCACCACCGGCATGGAACCTATGACTAAAACCCAAGCCATTTGCCGCAATTGAGCAAATGTATGAATCAGAGTGCTATGGGCAGCGAAAACTAAAAAAAACGGTAATAAATTAAATAAGCCGAGGAAAGCTTCTGTTTTATTCTGGGCAAACCCAGCAGTCATGATCAGCAACACACTCAAAAGGGCAAATCCCCAGTTGAGGGGGCGGCGGCTAATTTTGCGGTATTGTCTCACCCAAGTTATTAATGATACAAAACCTATAGTCACAGCCCCCACTAAAGGACTCAATGGGAAGATTAACAGTGCCAATAGAGAGTAGTTCCAAGAGGATTGCCAACGAGACTTGAAATAGTAAAAAGCCTTGTTCAAGCTGGCTCCCAACATTCCTCATGAGTGAGGCGAATTTGAGCTAAGGCGAAGATGGTAGGGATGATCCGACTATAGTTAGTAGCGATCGCTCTCCACCCTAAATCCGCAAAAAACCAAGTCCACATCATCGGCCCGATAATGGCAAACATACTACGGGCTGCTCCATAACGAGCTGCGCTCAAAGTCATACCCCGTCCGGCCATTTGCATCGCTACATAGCTTTGAAATTGCGTTGTAGCTGCTTGTGAGCCTTTAATCGAGGCCTGTTTTGCTACTTCATAGGTAGCAAAATGGATGGCAAATTGACGGGCAATTTGCTTAAGCACGAGTGGCTGGAGCATGGAAGTAACAGCCAATGCACTACCGCCTTTGAAAAGTAAGCTCAAAGGGTCACGTTGTAATAAAAGTGGTAGCGGTTGTTTTAGTTCTGATTTGACAAGTTGCTGCTGCACCCGTACAGTCAATTTTTGCTTTTCCTGTTCAGGTAATTTTTTCCACACCTGTCCTAGCAGATGCAAAAATACTTCTGCTTCTAAATCAATGGTTGGTAACTGATTAGAATAGGAAATTTTTAGATACTTACATACTTGAACTAAGGCTTGTCGGTAAGTTACCTGCCCTGTGCGTCCTCGCAATACCGTCATCCCATCTGCCGCCAAAAAGCGAAAGCGCCCCTCTAATGAGTCTAGCCAAGCTTTGCGGTCTTGGCTTTGCACTTCGATGGGTTCGGGTGTGTGTACATAGTCTAGGGGATTGAACTTACGACTAAATAGAATAGCCGTTAAGTCTTGCAATTCTTCTTCGGTCGCTAACTCTAGCGCCTCTCTCATCTCATCCAATTTCCCTTCCTCCCTTCTGTGCAGCTTTTCTGTACCTTATTCTACTATTAGCCATTTTGTCATTTGATAATCTGTCGCCTGTAATCTTTACCTTATTCCTTTGTTTGGTACTCAGTACCTTTTTTAGTTAATTCTTTGGATGAAGGATTCAGTATATTGCTCTTGAGGTGTAAACTTTGACAATTACTAAGTTCAGAGGACATTCCCAGGATATGAAAAAAATAACTGCTTTAATGCTAAGTATTACCGTAACTATCGGGGTGGCAGCATTAACACCTAAAGTTACTAATGCCCAATTATTATATCCCTCATGTAGTTCTAAAACTGGAGTTCCTTTACCGTCTTTTGCCAGTTTTTTATTATCACCGACTTATAATCCAGATGCCCCAGCAGAAGTAGAGATGAAAAAGGATATTTTTGTGACATATCCAACGAGATAAGCATTTATATGAAGTGTGATCGC
>JBBSCU010000221.1:0-9405 GCA_038249935.1 Chroococcales cyanobacterium | reverse complement strand
CAAGTTTCTGAGAAAAAAACTTATGATTAGCATCTTCAGGCTAATCTAAACAATTCTACAACGAGTCACAAAATAGTAGAGTCGTACACCTTTACGACCCTACAGACGGTTTAGGACTTGCTAGTGGTGACTGCCTCGTTTAACACTAACTCTGGTTGTGCTGTTTCTTCTTCTTCTGGCAAACCGTAAACTGACCTGTACAAATTCACGTACTGCTTGGCAGATTGATGCCAACTAAAATCTTGACTCATGCCGCGTTTTTGGAGTTCTTGCCATTGCGGTTTGAAACGGAAGCCTTCCCAAGCGCGGATCATACAGGTGAAAAGGTCTAGCGGTTCATAGCGGTCAAAGCAATAACCAGTACCTGCTGCATTTTCGGGGTCGTAGTGCGTTACGGTGTCAACTAATCCACCTGTGCGGCGGACAATGGGTACAGAGCCGTAGCGCAAAGCCATCATTTGGCTGATACCGCAAGGTTCAAACCGACTAGGCATTAAGAAAGCATCAGTGCCGGCGTAGATGCGGCGAGACAGGGCATCGTTGTACAGTAGGTAAGTTGCCATGCGTCCGGGAAAGCGGGATGCCATCTGCCACATTTGGCTTTCATAGTAGCGATCGCCTGTCCCTAACAGTACAATTTGTGCATCAGTATAGGATAGGAAGCGATCGAGGATTTGTAATATCAAATCAATACCTTTTTGTTCCACTAATCGGGTAACTATCCCAATTAAAAAGGCTTTGGAGTTAACTTCTAATCCTACCTCTTCTTGCAAAGCAATTTTGTTAGCCTTGCGTTTCTCTAGGGTATCAGCAGTGAAGTTTTGGGCAATGTATTTGTCATTAGCTGGATTATAAACCTCAGTATCAATACCGTTGATAATCCCAGATAATTTACCGCTAATAAAGGACAGCAAACCTTCTAATGTTTCACCATAAGTTGGTGTCTTGATTTGCTCGGCATAAGTTGGGGAAACTGTATTTACCTTATTGGCAAATTGCACCGCCGCCGCCATTACATTGTGTCCTTGCATATACCAGGGACACCAAGTAATTTTTTGTAAATACCAACTCCACGGCCCTTGATAAGCCAGATTATGAATGGTAAATACTGTGGTGATATCAGGATCTTGGTGCATCCACACGGGAATCATCCCTGTGTGCCAATCGTGGCAATGGATAATTTCTGGCTTCCAGTAATTCCAGGCAAATTCGGCTGCACCGTTGGCAAACAAGGTAAACCGCCAATCTTCACCTTCTCCAGAGTAAATGCGGCGGGGTAAAAAGACGGGATGTCCAAATAAATACAAGGGAACATCAGTACCAGGCAGAACGCTTTCGTAAACAGCAAATTCCTGGAACATGGCAGATCCGCGCCAGATGGGTTCTTTGGGAATTTCCATTTTGTCTGGGAGGAATCCATAGTAAGGCAAAAATATCCGCACGTCATGCCCCATTTCTCTCAAAAACTTAGGTAATGCTCCGACAACATCACCCATTCCTCCTACTTTCGCAATGGGTGCTGCCTCTGCTGCAACAAATAGAATCCGCATGGTAATTTTTGCTTCCCTGAGTCTATATTGTCAAATCAACTCTATGATCCCGACCAACGCGATCAATTCTTATCTAATCACATCGGCTTGCCCAATTGCTTAGGAACCACGCTGAATTACTGCAAAAATTTCTGATAGAATCTCTTGCGCTCCTTGTTCTCTCAACAGATGTGCTAGTTCTATGCCTACTGCTTCGGCATTATTGGCTTTTCCAGTAACGGTATCTTGTACGAACTTTTGCCCATCTACGCTGACGACTATCCCTGTTAAGGTCAGATTATCCCCCAATATTTCTGTATTTACACCAATAGGTACTTGACAACCGCCCTCTAGAGAGCGTAGAAAAGATCGTTCGGCAAGAGTGCGATCGCGTGTTTGGGGATGTTCGATCGCTTTGAGTAGAGATAGCAATTCATGATCATCAGCACGGCATTCTATCCCTAAAGCACCTTGTCCAACGGCGTGGAGAGAGATTTCTTTGGGTATGACTTGATGAATGCGATCGTGCATTCCCAATCTTTCTAACCCTGCTACTGCCAAAATTAGGGCATCATATTCGCCTGTGTCTAATTTTGCCAACCGGGTAATTAAATTTCCTCGCACATCTTTAAATGTAAAGTGGGGGAAGTGGTGGCGTAACTGTGCTAACCGCCGCAGCGAAGATGTACCAATTACTGCACCTGCGGGTAAAGTATCGATTTGTTTATCTTTGTGCTTTTCATGCACCACTAATGCATCTGCTGGGTTTTCCCGTTCAGTAATTGCTGCTAGTGTTAACCCATCTGGTAAGTGAGTCGGCAAATCCTTGAGGGAATGAACGGCAAAGTCAATCTCTTGATTGAGCATTCCAACTTCAAGTTCTTTAGTAAAAAGTCCTTTATCGCCAATTTTGGCTAAGGCTACATCCAAGATTTTATCGCCTTGGGTAGACATGGTGTGGACTTCAAAGGTGATATCAGGGAATCTTTTCTTGAGTTGCTCTTGTACCCAGTAGGTCTGAACCAGAGCAAGTTGGCTTTTGCGTGAACCAATACGAATAGTGCGGGGGGGACTATAAACAACTGAAGTCATAAAACAATATATCAAACCAGGCGATAAATTCACTCTGATCTAGACTACCGTAGTCAGGGACTCATACTAATTTTAGGTTTTGAATTTGGGATTTTAGATTACAATTCTTTACCAAAAGCTTCAGGCGATTGCAAGCTGGGTTGCAAGTTGCTTCATCAATCCAATTTCCCAGGATTCCCAGATGCAGGTGCGATCGCATCTAAGTCATAAAGCATTTCGAGTCAGTCATAAGTCATTTTGCTTGCGGAAAATACCGAAATGAGTAAGTCAAATGCCATTTTGAGGAAGTCATAAGGCATTTTGAGTAAGTCAAACGCCATTTGACTTGCGGAAAACACCAAAATGAGTAAGTCAAATGCCATTTTGATTAAGTCATAAGCCATTTTGCTTGCGGAAAACACTGAAATGAGTAAGTCAAATGCCATTTTGATTAAGTCAAATGCCATTTTGAGGAAGTCATAAGCCATTTTGCTTATTAAATCCAACTTTTAGGTTAAGGCTAAAAATTAAAACTGATGTAGATGCTTCCCGCAGAGTAACCAAAGATTATCAACTATTTGTTGGGTTTTGCTATTGCTCAACCCAACCTACTATTTTTCTGCTAGATATAGTAGTTTGACATCTGCTTGTTCAACATTAGCGATCGCGCGGGTTTTCTTTAATGAATACGCCTGATGACATTTTGCGTCAAAATATTGAGTAGTTAGTCTCCTTAAGTGGGCTTTATCCATGACTGCTAACTCTGATTCTGGTTGGGATTTCTCAGTTGACAACCGTAATGGTCAACTTACTCTTGTCGTCGAGGTTAAGAATAAACTCAATGCATCACCAGAATGGGCAGCAAGACTTCGACGCAATATCCTTGCACACGGAAGCTTAACTTTTCCAATGGCTCCTTATTTTCTAATGGTGTTTCCTGATCGATTTTATTTATGGACTGATGCTAATGTCCGACTAAATCAGAGCGAGCCAACTTATACCATTGATGCACAACCTATTCTTAATCGTTACTTTGAACAGGCTGGAGTTAAGGCTGATCAAATCAGTGGGCAAAGCCTTGAATTAATTGTTGCATCCTGGCTTGGAGAAATTATTCATTCTGAAAAATCCCCCGAAGATATAAATAAATCTCAGCAATGGTTAATTGATTCAGGATTATACGCTGCCTTAGCTGGAGGCAAGTTTACTCATAAGGCAGTTGCGTGAATATTTACGTTGAAACCAACTTCGTTTTAGAACTAGTCTTTGAGCAAGAACAGTGCGTAAGCTGTGAGCAAATTCTGCAATTTTGTGAAACAGGGCAAGCAAAACTTATTATTCCAGCTTATAGCCTTGCTGAACCTCATGAGAAATTAAGTCGTCAGGCAAAAAGTCGCCGGGATTTGCAGCAATTGCTCGATGCTGAGTTGCGGCAGCTTTTACGTACAGTATCTTATATAAGTCGGATCAAAAGTATCCAAGATATTGCTAGCTTAATGGTGCAGAGCAATGAAGAAGAACGGCAACGTTTTGTTGATTATCGAGAGCGGTTTTTTAACATTGCAGAAGTTATTCCACTTACTGCCGATATCTTAATTGAGGCAGCGTCCTGCGAAGCTACTTATGATTTGAGGCCACAAGATGCTTTTGTCTATGCATCGGTCATCAATCATCTGCGTCAGTATCAACCACAATTAGCCTGTTTTCTTAACCGAAACTCAAAAGACTTTGATAGTCCTGATATTGTTGATCAACTAAATCGATTTAATTGCAGAATGATCCCACGATTTGATCACGGCTATAGTTTTCTTCAATCTCAGCTTTAACCATAATACTTAATCAAATTAGTGCGGGGTTATTGCAAAGACAGTAGTTTAAAGTTATTGGTAGAGCGATCGCTTTTAAGTTAACGTTGTCTATGAGCGATCGCCTTGTTGTATCTCTCCAGTGCCAAAGCTTGATAAACTAGATACAGGACTTTCCAAATAGCAGAAGTCATGAGTGTTGCAAAATCTGCATCCCTAACATTAGAGGAGTTTCTGAAGTTACCAGAAACAAAACCTGCAAGCGTTTATATTGATGGTGAGATTATCCAGAAACCAATGCCGAAAACCCGCCACTCCCGACTTCAGGCTAAGTTGATTTATGGGATTAATGAAGTCACAGAGGAGAGGCAAATCGCTTATGCTTTTCCAGAGTTGCGTTGTACTTTTGGTGGTCGGTCAATTGTTCCAGATGTGGCGGTTATTCGTTGGCAACAAATTGAGTTTGACTTTTATCCAATTAAGGGTTGGATTTGAGATATTCCTGTAATTGTTGAGTACGCAGTTTTGTGGTATTTTCTAGACAACCAAAATAAATAGTAGGGGCAATACTTCCCCCCTCGTATCTGCTTCTCTCAAACTCACAAGTGGTATCTCGAAACTTGATCCACGCTTGTTGTGCAGCAATCAATTTCTGTTTTCTATATCTTTCTAACGTAGGCAGCAATTGTTGATAAACTTGATTTAATTTTTTATCTGCATTCTGATAAAAGAACTTCGTACATTCATTAATTGCTACTTGAGTTTGAGGATTATTGCAGTTGAGCTTTTGAACTAAGCGCATCTCAGGTAAATCAGGAGTTGTACTTGCTATTGTCATTGTGGGGATATTTAAACTGCTGAGAGTTAATATACTTGCCCAAAATAGTAATAATTGACGCATAGCAAAATTTTGATAGTTAAGTATTGACAAAAGATAACAGATATGTGTCAGCATTGGGATGTTTCGACGCTAGAGACTTATAAACCTTAACAAAGGTAAACCAGTCGCCAGAAGGAAGTCGAATTTTTCCAAGAATGCTAGAAATAAGTTGGGATTTTAGTGATCTAAGTTTAGCTTTTATACTTTATGAATCGTTCCGCCTGCCTTATCTTTAATCCAGTTGCGGGTCAAGGTGATCCAGACCTAGAACTAGCAGAAATTCGGGCAATATTAGAGCAAGATATTGACTTAGATATTTATCTCACAACTGAAGAACTCGACGCTGACGAACTGGCCTATGCAGCAGTAGAGCGAGGGGTAGATGCAATCATTGCTTCGGGGGGAGATGGCACTCTCTCAGCAGCTGCTGCGGCTGTAATGGGTACTGAGATCCCATTTGGGATTATTTCTCGCGGAACAGCAAACGCTTTTGCCACAGCTTTAGGAATTCCTGACACGATCGCAGGTGCGTGTGAGACTATTTTACAAGGAGCAACCCGCAATGTAGACGTAGCTTATTGCAATGATCAGCCAATGGTACTCTTGGCAGGTATCGGCTTTGAAGCTGAAACTGTAGAACTGGCAGACCGAGAAGCCAAGAATCGCTTTGGGATGATGGCCTACATCTTGGCAGGAATCCAGCAATTAAGAAACTTAAAAAATTTTGATGTTGAAATTGAAACTGAAGACAAAATAATTAAAACTAGTGCCTGTGCAGTCACAGTAGCAAATGCCGCACCTGCCACTTCAGTCTTAGCTCAGGGGCCAGCAGGTCTGATTTATGATGATGGATTACTAGATTTAACGATTGTAGCTCCAGCTAACAAGGCAGGAGCGATCGCTGCTACATTTCATCTATTCCAAACAGCTTCTACGGGCAACGCAACAGAACGGAATGATATTGGTTTCCTGCGAGCCAAACAATTTAAAATTACGACTAACCCACCGCAAAAGGTTGTTATAGATGGTGAAATATGGGGTACAACACCTGTAGAAATTAAGTGTGTACCAGCAGGTTTGAAAATTTTTGTGCCATTAGTCGAAGAAGTTGAGCCTACCGAAAAATTGGAGGGACTCCCTAATTTGATTATTGAGATGAAAGATATAGCAGGATGAGGGCATGGGGCATGGGGCATGGGGCATGGGGCATTGGGCATGGGGCATTGGGCATTGGGCATTGGGCATTGGGCATTGGGCATTGGGCATTGGGCATTGGGCATGGGGCATGGGGCATGGGGCATTGGGCATGGGGCATGGGGCATTGGGCATTGGGCATTGGGCATGGGGTAGAGGGGAAAGATTTGTTGCAACCTTGCTTCCCTGCTGCTTTTCAATTGAAGATTCAGGAGTAAATTGCATTGAAACTTGTATCTGATCCAGCGATCGCCAAAAAGATTCGTAAAATGAATCAGCGAGTGCGGTGGCAAGACCCGTTAATTGTGGAACGAAACATCGACCAAACTCGGTTGGTGTTGGAAGATAGTCAACCAGACAATCCTGAGTTCTCATTTTTAGTTATCGGTGATAGTGGTTCTGGAAGCCACGGGGGACACAATCCTCAGCGACAGGTGGCTGAACTCTTGCTGCCTCATCACAATGAATGCCGTTTTATGCTGCACACGGGAGACGTGATCTATTTAGTAGGGTCGAGTGAGTATTATCAGCAAAATTTTATCGAGCCTTACCGAGAGTTTATCTTGGGTGGAGAGCATCCCAGACGAATTGCCTATGACCAGATGGTTTTTAAGCTGCCCATTTTACCAGTACCAGGAAATCACGATTACTATAACTTGCCGATTTTATTGGGCTTGGCTTCCTTGACAACATTACCCATTCGTGGATTGTTGCGATCGCGGTTAGACATAGATGTGGGCTGGCACGGTTCAGGAACAGGTGATGCCTACGCACGGGCTTTTCTGGACTATCTTCAGGCGTTTCAACTTCCGGGAGAGTTGGCCAGCCACTTAGATAAGCACTACACAGCCAAGACAGATACAGGTCGTTGTCTTGGCTATGAACCTGGGCACTTCACCCGTCTCCCCAATCGTTACTACACTTTTCGCTATAACGGTATTGACTTCTTTGCCTTGGATTCTAATACATTTAACGATCCGCCACCTCTACCTAAAACAAAAAAAGGTGACTTTGATCGCAAAGTCTTGGAAAAACGTCGTGAAGATTTAGAGCAAGAAAAGCTGCAAATCATTGAGAATTCAGCAAAGCTTGATCCCAAAAAGCCTCATGAAGCCGACCTATTAGACGACTCGCAGTCCAATCTGTCACAAATTGAAGAAATGATTGTCGATATCGATAAGCAACTAGCCACTGACAAAACAATAGTGACTGACACTGAACAACTGGAATGGCTGAAGCAGAAATTAATTGAGTCATGGAATACTGCCGAAGTTCGGGGACGGGTGATTTATTTCCACCATCCTCCCTATGTGACTGAGGCGACCAAGTGGCAACAAGCACAAACTCTGATCATTCGCGATCGCCTTCGTGGTGTTCTGGATGCGGTGGCTAAAAAAGTAGGTTCTCTAACTCAGGGGCGTGCTTTGGTCGATTTAGTATTAAATGGTCACGCGCACTGCTTAGAACACCTTGAGACAATGGATACGGGACACGCTGATGCTCATATCCACTGGATAGTTTGTGGCGGTAGTGGGTTTAGTCTGCGACGACAGAGGGCTGAGGGTGCAGATTTGATGGAAACTTTTGGAAATGAAAATAGATTAGTGGCGCGATCGCATCTCTTCGTTGGTCGCAATGGTCAAGGTTCTCAGAAGCGACGACCTTACTCAGGTTTACGCATTGACGTTAAAGGCGATGGACAGCCCAAGTTTATTGTCCGTCCCTTTGTTGCAGAATGGCATCAGCGGCAATGGCATAATCGTGAACTTGAGCCGTTAATCATTTAAAGAATGGGCATTAATGAACTGGTAAATAAACTAGAAAAATCTGGAAGACCGCTCTTATCGATTCCTATAAATGATAATTTTAAACATTGGGAACCCTTAAAGATCAAAGTTTATGAACGCAGCCGACGATAAAACGATTGTTCGCGAGTATTTCAATTCCACAGGGTTTGAGCGTTGGAGGCGAATCTACGGCGATGGCGAAGTCAACAAAATCCAATTAGACATCCGCAATGGACACCAGCAAACTGTGGATACTGTTCTTGGCTGGCTGAAGGCGGATAACAATTTACCAGAGTTATCAATTTGTGATGCAGGTTGTGGTATGGGTAGCCTGAGCATTCCCCTAGCGGTAGATGGTGCCAAAATCTATGCTACTGACATTTCTGAAAAAATGGTAGAAGAAGGCAAAGATAGAGCCATCAAAACTTTGGGAAATGCCGAAAATCCTACTTTTGCTGTGCAGGATTTGGAATCGTTAAGTGGTGGTTATCATACCGTTATTTGCTTAGATGTTCTCATCCACTACCCCCAAGAAAAAGCCGATGAGATGATTTCTCACCTCTGTTCTTTGGCACAGTCGCGGATAATTCTCAGTTTTGCGCCAAAGACTTGCGCTTTGACTATTCTCAAGAAAATTGGCAGTTTCTTTCCTGGGCCAAGTAAAGCCACTCGTGCATATTTGCATCGTGAGGCTGATGTGGTGAAAATTCTAGAAAGTAATGGCTTTTCATTGCAACGAGAGTCGATGACTCGGACTCGCTTCTATTTTTCCCGTTTGCTAGAAGCTACACGTAAGTAAGGTTAAAGTCGCAGCAAGATGAATATTATACCTTTGCTGCGATTTGACAATCTCAAGGCTTAAAACTGGTAGGTATTCCAGGGGCTACACCTACACTAGTAGTAAATTAATATACTGGAACCTGGAACCTTTGCAAAAGTCAGGTTAAAATCCTAACAAAGTTCAAATCTGAAGTAGAACTATGAAGACTGCTGAAAAATTGGCTGCTGGTTGGCTACTGACACTCGGATTCATGTTTTTAACGCTATCAGCAACATCGCTATTTGAAAAATTTGCTACACGTAAAGCCATCATATTACCCATAGATGAGTATGATTTTCCTGCACTCAATACTACTTAT
>JBBSCU010000220.1:0-9533 GCA_038249935.1 Chroococcales cyanobacterium | reverse complement strand
TTGGTGCGATCGCTAATCTGATCATTGTGTTCTTTTGGAGCGATTAAACGAGCGTTGTCTACCTTCCGTTTAAACGCATCCACTGGTGTTTTTCCGGTAAGAAGTACATAAAGAGTTGCCGCCAGAGAATAAATATCGCTATACGCCCCAGTTGGTTTAGTATGTTGAGCATAAAGCTCAGGGGGTGTAAATCCCTCAGAAGTTTCCTTGGTTCGATTTGTGGTTAAGATGTGGTCAAAATCCAGAGCTAAACCAAAATCGATCAGTACCGCTTCCGGTTGTCCTTCTCGCACCCGCAAAAAGATGTTTCCTGGATGTACATCTCGATGAATCAATCGATTCTCATGCACAACTATTAGAGCTTCACCAATTTGCTGAATGTAGCGTAGTGCTTCTGGTTCAGAAAGTATTTGTTGGCGACGGTCAGCTAAACTGACTCCATCTACATACTCCATTACCAAACACAAACGGTCTGTTTCCTCAAAAGAGTCTACCACCTCCACAATATATTTATGCTTGCACCTCTGAAGCTTTAAGGCTTCCCGCAAAAACATTGTCTTTAGCCGTCCGCGCTCCAACTGGTTAAGGGAATTTAGTAAATCATCATTTAAGGTTTTAATGACTTGGCGATCGCCTTTCTTATTTTTTACTAAATAGGTGATGCCAAAGCGTCCTCTTCCCAACTCTCTCTCAATGGTGTATTTTGCACCTTGCAATTGATCACCTGCTATCCAAGCCATCTTTGCAACTCCCAAAATGCTTAGATTAATTTTCACATAAGAAAGCCTGAATAACCGAAGCCTAGCTTTACAGAAAAACTGCGATGTCTCACAATAAGGTGCTTTGCGATCGCTCGGCGTTGAACCGGAAGTCTAATCTTTACCTATTTATTCACATTCAGCAACTGCGAAGTTTCTAACCGACTCATCCACTTCTCTAAATAAACTCGATTATTTTTCTCTTCATCTGGATCTTTAGTATCCAAAGGATAAGGCATCAGTCCTAAAATCGTCGCTGTGGTAACACAAAACATCGATTTTTGGAAACTTATGCAAATTTGTACCCGCAAATCATCTTCACCCCGAAGACTGCGACGATAAATGTCGTGCAAATACTCAGGAAGATAATGACGCATATCCTGCATCAGCAAGGTGGGAGGAATACCCGCGCCACCAATGGGCAAAGGATCGGCATACAGTGCGCCGTATTGAAATCGAGTTTGATCTGGGGGAATTTGATATCCTTGGGCGTTGTATGAAACTGTACCGTGGAAAGGAGTTCCCCGGAAGAATACTGCTTCTACATAAGGTATTGCTGTATCTGCGAGGAAAGTCAAACCAACACTTTTGGGAATGATTTCATAGACTTCATTCCGAATTTTGACGGCGTAGGTAACTGGGTTTGATGCATTTGCTACTAACCCTGCTTTAATATGGTCTACAACTTGGAGAATCGATTTGATTTCGCCTTGGTCGTAGAGGTCTGATAAGCTGAGGAAGATATCAGCCATGACTCGCCAGAATTGACCTAAACCAGTGTAGTAAGCAGAGACGCGCAAATGTTCTGTTAAGAAGTCTGGAAACAGTTGGTTAACACCTGGAATTAAGGGATTATTTTTAAATTTTGCAGCGATAACAGCTTGCGCTCTTTCTTTAAATTCTATTGTATCTAAATAAGTATCTAGTCCACCGCCACCGTGCCACATCATGGCTTTCAGGCAATACTCAGCATATTCAAAATTAATGCGATCGTGCCACCAGTGACGGAGTAATTTCTGGAAAGAAACCTCTCCATTAAAGTATTTAAAAAATGGGAAAAATACTAAAAACTGATGCTCGGCAATATAGTTAAGGTTTTTTGAGTAAGCATCTAAAACTACGCCATAGCTTTTAAGAATACCAACTACTTCTAATACATTTTCTGGACTATCGGGAAGTAATGCTTCTCCCTTTTGCAAACGTTCAATATACTCAGCTAAGGGATTATGAGTAGCTTTATTCTTAATAGTTACCATTGCTAGTTCTCCAAAAAGTATAGGGGTTAGGGCATTGGGTATGGGGCATTGGGAAAACTCTTACTCAGTCCCTAATCTCTAGTCCCCATTGCTTTATCCAAGGACACTGTTTCTACTACGTTTTGGGTATTTACCATTGCTGTAATTGTTGGTTCAATCCAGCGCCCTAACCAACTAGGTTGAATGCCGAAAATCACAATCAGTACAGCTAAAATTGCAGCTGGGGCGCGATCGCTCCAATACACACGTGGTAAGTTGGTAACTTGGGCAGACAAGCGGCCAAAAAAGGCGCGGTTGAGGAGTATGAGAAAGTAAACCGCAGTTAAGCCTGTACCAATCATTGATAGCAGCGTTTGCACCGGAAAAACTGGGAAACTCCCCCGATAAACGACGAATTCGGAAATAAACCCGATCATTCCTGGTATACCGGCGCTAGCCATAACTCCGACAATCATTAAGCTACCGATGACCGGCATACCCCGTTCTGGGTTTAGCAATCCTTGGATAACTTCTAAATCGCGGCTTCCGGCTTTCTTATACACAACCCCTACCAGTAAAAATAGCATGGCGGAAATCAAGCCGTGGCTAATCATTTGCATTACAGCACCCAACACACTTAATGGTGTAGCTGCCGCCGCTGCTAACAGCACATAGCCCATGTGTCCAATGGAACTGTATGCCACCATTTTTTTCATATCTGTTTGAGCGATCGCGCAGGATGAACCATACAGTACACTCACCACTGCCCAAGTCGCTAACCAAGGAGCCACATAAGCCCAAGCTTCTGGTAACAAGTTCATGCCAAATCGCAGCAAGCCGTAAGTTCCCAACTTTAACAGCACCCCAGCCAACAGCACTGAAATTGGAGTGGAAGCTTCAACGTGAGCATCTGGCAACCAAGTATGGAAGGGAACTAAGGGAATTTTAATCCCAAAACCTACCAAAATTCCTGCTAGTAGTAAAAGTTGTGTTGCTAAAGGTAAAGTCGTAGCGTTCAAGGTTGCTAGTGCAAAATTAGAGGAACCACTCAGCCAAACCATACCGAGGAAACTTGCTAAAATTAAGATTCCCGAAACCGCTGTATAAATGAGAAATTTTGTAGCAGCATAGCCCCGCTTGACACCACCCCAAATGGCTATCAACAAATACAGCGGAATTAGTTCCAATTCGTAAAAGAGGAAAAATAGTAGTAAATCCTGTGCCAGAAAAGCTCCAGTCACCCCAGTACTTAATAATAATATCAAAGAGTAATAAAATTTAGGACGCTCAAGGGATTCATCGCTGCTGTAAATAGCAATGCAAGTTAACAATCCATTTAAAACCAGCAACGGCAAAGATAAACCATCTATCCCCAGGTTATAATTCAAACCTAAAACATCTATCCAAGGGAGAGACTCGGCAAACTGTTGAGTAATTTCCCCTGGATGAAACTGAATTGCTAGTACAATTGTCCATGAAAAAGCAATACTGGCAAAGACCAAAGCCACACTACGGGATAGTTTTCCACTGATACCAGAGGGCGAGAAACCAATTAAAGCTGCGCCGATTAACGGCACTAGAATTAAAACACTAAGCATAGATAGAATTCATGTAAGGGTGATGAGGGCAGGGCTATTTCATTCTAGGCATAAACCGCCCAAAACTAAAGTTCCTTTTCTTATAGCTAAAGTCCGTTAAAACGGACTATAGTCTTTTCTCAGTCGTCTTTAGACGACTTTCGCTATTAGACTCAGAATTCATTCTGAGGCGGGCTAGATGAGAATGAAATAGCCCTGGGGATGAGGGAGAATAATAACTCCTACTCCTTTTCTGCTCTAAAATTACCTATTTATTCCTTGGTGTCCTTGGCGTTCTTCTCTACGAGACGCTACGCGATGACGATACCCCTGCGGGTTAAAAAAATTAAGTATTCTGATGTTTAAAAAGGCAATTTATCTAGTAAACCCGATGACCAGCTGATGAAAAAACCCAGGACGCTGACAACTGCTAGGATAGTCAATATATACCCCTGAGATTGCCCAGAAACGCTGTACTTTAAAGTTTGTCCGCCGAAAATAGTCGCAAAACCAACCAAGTTTACGAAACCGTCAACCAAGTAGCGATCGCTCCAAGATGAAACTCTAGATAGCAGTGCTATTGCACTTACCACCGTTAGACGATAAACTCGGTCAATATAAAAATCATAACCTAACAAGTCTTGCAGAAATCTCCACGCCAAGATTCTCGATCTTGACCAAGCTTTATGCAGATAAACTGTAGACCCTACACCTACTCCCACCACGGTAGAAGTCAGCAACGCTAACACCACATACCAATTAATACTTTCCCAATCGGGTAGCAAGTACCATTGCTGTAGCATCAAAGGCAAAAGCAGAGTCAACACTGTCAGAATCACCATTGGTAGCGCCATTTGCCAACCAACTTCCGGTGTACGACGGGTCTTTTGTTGCGGTTTACCCCAAAAGACTAATCTAAATACTCTCGTCAAATTCAATGCTGTCAAGCCATTGACCAATAATAAAACCCCAATCACCCAAGGGCTAATGTTCACGAAACCGTCAGCCCATGCTAACATTGCCCAAAAGCTTCCCAATGGTAACAGTGTTACCATCCCCGCTGCACCGACAACAAAGGCAGTGGTTGTGGCTGGCATCCGTGACCACAGACCGCCCATTTCTGTTAAGTCTTGGCTTTGGGTAGTCAAGATGACTGAACCGGAGCTCATGAATAATAACGCTTTAGCGATCGCATGAGTTAACAGCAACATCAAGGCTACACCCCCTTGCTGCAACCCCACTGCTAAAAACACTAACCCCATGTATGCACTGGTGGAATGGGATAGCGATCGCTTAATATCAATTTGAGCTATGGATACTAATGTCGCCCCAATCGCTGTCACCGTACCCATGACTACCAATACATTCAAGGCAACTGGTGACAGTGCTAACAATGGTTGCAGTTTATACAGTAAATAAGCACCACCAGCTACTACCAGCGAGTTCCGCATTACCGAAGCGGGGTTTGGCCCTTCCATTGCCTCATCTAACCACAGGTGTAAGGGAAATTGGGCACATTTACCAGCAGGCCCAGCAATTAATGCTAACCCTAGCAATGTTGATGTCATGGGGCTTAAATTAGCTGTTTGTGCCCACTCATATAAATCCGAAAAGTTTAAACTACCGGCTAAGGTGGAAAGCGTCACCACACCCATCAGCAACAATAAGTCTCCCACTCGTTTAGTCCAAAACGCATCCCGCGCCGCTGTCACTACTAAGGGTTGAGCATACCAGAATCCTACCAACAAATAAGTCGAAAGCGTCAGGAGTTCCAAAAGAGCATAGCTGAGAAACAAGGAATCACTGATGGCTAGACCACTCAGCGCCGCTTCAAAAAATCCTAGCAACGCGAAAAAACGCGCTAACGACCAGTCTTTTTCCATGTAACCCAGAGCGTAAACTTGTGCCAGTAAGCTTAACCCTGTAATTAAAACTGTTGTCCCAATGCTGACTACTGAGAGTTCCAAAGTAAAAGATAAATCTAAATCCGCAGCTTTAAACCAATTAATCAGTAACTTTTCTGGTTCTCTATCCCAGATATTTTTAAATAGAAACAGGCTATGGGCGAAAGCTAGAACAGTCGTCAATAAGTTGATATATGCCGCAGGTCTTGGTCCTGTTCGCTGAATTATTCCTATTCCCCACGGCAACGTAAAAATTGCGCCGAATAAGCTGTATAAAGGCACAAACCAACTTGTTGAAAAGAGAAATTCATTCATTTCAATTTACCTTGACAATTCAGCCTTGATTTTAAAAAAGCTTGCAGACAATATATTTATTTTAAAAAATTAATTTAGTTAAACATCAATATTTTTTTACTGTTGTTTCACCTAAATTCTCAGAAGTATTTTTACTGTAGTTTACCCTACTAAACTTCGATAAAATATTACTTTATATATGCAAAAGCATTTACTTTCCTTGACCTCACCTCTATATTTTACATTTGTATTTCTACTTTTAGCAAACTAATTTATATGATACATTTGAAAAAATTATATATGTTTCATCTACTCATTGTGCATCTAACAAAATTTTAAGAAAGATAGAGACAGCATAAGATACAGCCGCCGATCGCTCCTCTCCAGATAGAACTATCCTTAGTTATGAATGTCCTTTTGTAAATGTAATAAAAAAATTATAAAGCATAAGTGTCTACTCTAGTAATCAGTAAACTTTAATTGCTCAGAAACACAGATTAACTTTTGTTAAGTTTTTTAAAACTTTCTTATCATAAACTATTATAGTGATTTATATTGTCAGGGATGCCAAGCTTTCCTATGCTTAATTTGGAAGTGTTTTCTTAATTCTAAGATCAAGCTCTCCCCGTCAAAAATTTCAAACGACTGATTTAGATTCATTTTGTAGGAGTTCTGCGGTGCCAATTGCAGTTGGAATGATTGAAACTAAAGGCTTTCCAGCAGTAGTAGAAGCTGCTGATGCGATGGTGAAAGCTGCCCGTGTCACTTTAGTAGGATATGAGAAAATTGGTAGCGCTCGCGTCACCGTGATTGTGCGGGGAGATGTATCGGAAGTCCAAGCTTCTGTAGCAGCCGGGGTTGAAGCGGCGAAAAGAGTCAATGGTGGTGAAGTGTTATCCACTCATATCATTGCTCGTCCTCACGAAAACCTGGAATACGTCTTGCCGATCCGTTACACAGAAGCAGTGGAACAATTCCGTACTTAAAAGCTGTTTAAACAAAGTAATTAACGCTCTTTGCCTGATTGAGCATCACTTTTGTCCAAGGCTAAAACTTTGAAATAAGGATTAAAACTAATGTCGATCGCAGTAGGAATGGTTGAAACGCTAGGCTTTCCAGCAGTAGTAGAAGCTGCTGATGCAATGGTGAAAGCTGCCCGTGTTACGCTAGTAGGCTATGAAAAAATCGGTAGTGGTCGGGTTACAGTGATTGTCCGGGGTGACGTGTCGGAAGTGCAAGCTTCTGTGGCCGCAGGTGTTGAATCTGTAAAGCGAGTCTTCGGCGGACAAGTGTTATCCACTCACATCATTGCTCGTCCTCACGAAAACTTGGAATACGTTCTGCCTATTCGTTATACCGAAGATGTAGAGCAGTTCCGGGAAAATGTGAATGCAATTCGTCCTTTTGGTAGAAGACCGTAATTTGTCATGCAAGTTGCCAAAGTTCGCGGCACAGTAGTTAGCACGCAAAAAGATCCAAGTCTCAGAGGTGTCAAACTACTGTTGTTACAATTAGTGGATGAAGACGGAAACATCCTGCCAGAATACGAGGTAGCAGCAGATAGTGTGGGAGCAGGAGTAGATGAGTGGGTACTTGTCAGTCGTGGCAGTGCCGCTCGTCAAGTTCTTGGTAATGAACAACGACCATTAGATGCAGTAGTGGTGGCGATCATAGATACTATTCACGTTGAAGATCGCCTGATTTACAGCAAAAAAGATCAATATCGATAGTCATTGGTCATTAGTCATTAGTCATTAGCTCTCGACAAAGGACAAAGGACAAATGACTAATGACAGACAATATCAGGAGGAATCTTGCGATGGCAGTCCGCAACACGGCGGCACCCCCAACCCCGTGGTCGAGGAATTTAGCTGAAGCCCAAATCCATGAAACTGCCTTTGTACATTCATTTTCCCATTTAATTGGGGATGTACGAATAGGCGCAAATGTAATCGTTGCTCCGGGGACTACGATTAGAGCAGATGAAGGCACACCTTTTTACATTGGTGAAAACACCAATATTCAAGATGGTGTTGTGATTCATGGGTTGGCGGAAGGTCGAGTAATTGGCGATGACCAAAATAAATACTCGGTATGGGTTGGCAAAAATACTTGCATTACCCACATGGCTCTAATTCACGGGCCAGCTTATGTAGGGGATAATTCCTTCATTGGCTTTCGCTCTACAGTCTTTAATGCCAGGGTGGGTGCAGGTTGCATCGTGATGATGCACGCTTTGATTCAAGATGTAGAGATTCCCTCAGGGAAGTATGTACCTTCGGGAGCGATAATTACCAACCAGCAGCAAGCTGACCGCTTGCCAGATGTGCAAGATCAGGATAAGGAATTCGCTCATCATGTGGTTGGAATTAATCAAGCACTGCGAGCTGGTTATCTCTGTGCTGCGGATAGCAAATGTATAGCACCCATTCGGGATGAAATTGCTAAATCTTATACAGGTAATGGTATTACTGTCATAGAGTTGGAAAGGAGTAGTGACGTGTCTAGCAATAGCTTGGGTGCAGAAACAATAGAGCAGTTGCGCTATCTATTGGAGCAGGGGTATAAAATTGGTACGGAACACGTAGATCAAAGACGGTTCCGCACAGGTTGTTGGACGAGTTGCCAGCCTCTTGAACCGAGATCCATCGGTGAAGCGATCGCAGCATTAGAAAGCTGTGTAAGAGATCATAGCGGCGAGTATGTGCGGCTGTTTGGTATTGACAAAGGTAGACGACGCGTTCTAGAAACCATTATTCAACGCCCAGATGGTGATGTTAAAGCAGCTACCAGCTTTAAAGCTCCCGGTGCTAGTCATAGCAATGGCAGTTACAAGAGTAATGCTAATGGTAACAACTCTGGCAGTGGCAAAGTCAATGGCGAAGCTGTAGAGCAAATCCGCCAACTCTTGGCAGGTGGTTACAAAATTGGCATGGAACACGTAGATGATCGCCGCTTCCGAACTGGTTCCTGGACTAGTTGCAAGCCAGTTGAAGCAACTTCGATAAATCAAGTAATCTCCGCCTTAGAAGAATGTATAGAAAACCATCAAGGCGAGTATGTACGTTTAATCGGCATTGATGCCAAAGCCAAACGGCGGGTATTAGAAAGCATTATCCAACGTCCAAATGGTCAAGTAGCCTCCTCTGGCAGTCAGAAATCATTTACTACTTCTGCTACGGCAACAGCTACCAGTACTCGTTTAAGTACAGAAGTTGTAGACCAGGTGCGGCAATTACTGAGTAGTGGATATAAAATTAGCATTGAACACGTAGATGAACGGCGATTCCGTACAGGTTCCTGGACTAGTACAGGTCAAATTCAAGCCACCTCTGAAAGAGAAGCGATCGCAGCCGTAGAAGGACATCTCGGCACATACCAAGGGGAATATGTCCGCTTAATTGGTATTGACTCCAAAGCCAAACGGCGGGTATTAGAAACGATTATCCAACGTCCAAATGGTCAAGTAGCCTCCTCTGGCAGTCAGAAATCATTTACTACCAGTGCAGCACCGTCTGCTACAGCAACAGCTACCAGTACCCGTTTGAGTACTGAAGTAGTAGACCAACTCCGGCAATTGTTGGCTGGTGGGTATAAAATTAGCATTGAACACGTAGATGAACGGCGGTTCCGTACAGGTTCCTGGACTAGTACTGGTCAAATTCAAGCCTCCTCTGAAAGAGAAGCGATCGCAGCCGTAGAAGCACACCTCGGCGAATACCAAGGTGAATATGTCCGCTTAATTGGTATTGACCCCAAAGCCAA
>JBBSCU010000219.1:0-9538 GCA_038249935.1 Chroococcales cyanobacterium | reverse complement strand
GGCATTGTTTTACGGTCATGGCTGACGAGGATACGTCTTTGCTGTGCTGCGATCGCTAATACTTCAGAATCTTTTACACCTTCTAATCCAGCAGCCAAGGCTGTTTGGAAGTCAATGGTGGGTTCTTGTCGCAGAACTCCCGTAACGATCGCTTGATTCAAATCAGCATCGGCTTGGTAGCTAACATTCACGATTCTACCTGTTGTCTTGCTGCCTTAGCTGCCATAAGCTTGTTGTACAAAGCAGGATCGGCGGTTTGTAGTGGTTGAGGCATAGTATCAAATGCTGCTTCTTCGGCTTCTAGATAAGCATCAATATCAGCACGATTGGCTAGATAAAACGCGATTACTCCATAAACTTGTTCAAGTGTCAGTAACGGAAAAGAATTAACAATGCTTTCAGGCGATAATCCTTTTTGGAAAGCATAGACAATCGAGTCCAGGGAAATCCGAGTTCCTGCAACCCAATAAGCATCTTGACGATATTCTATGTAAGATTTAGCTGTTACAACTGACATAGATTTGTTTTAACTCTGCCTATAAAATTAAGCTACTACTCAAAAGACATCTCCGATAATGAATGTAGAGTAGAGACGCGAAATTTCGCGTCTCTACAAGGGTTATGGATAACGCATATTTAATTTCTGGAGATGTCTAAACAATAGCTGCTTCTGGAATCGCGCCCTGCATTCTCCCGAAAGCATCAATCAAACTCTGCAATTGTTGATCTGCTTTAAAAACTCCTAACCCACGCACCGTCACTTTCCCAGGAGAATATACAAAGCGCGTTTTGAGATTTTCTGGTAAATTCGCCGCCAACAAATTCCAAGCGGGTTCTTCCATCGGCGTTTCTAAAACGATGTGCTGCTTGTTTTCTGGTTTAATCCGGCTAAATCCGAGTTTTTTCCCTAACTGTTTGAGTTCCATGACTCGCAAAAGTTGATTTGCAGGCACCGGTAAACTACCATAGCGATCGCTCCACTCGGCAGCAATTTGCCTTAATTCTGATTTCGATTTAGCTGTCGCCACCGCCCGGTATGCACTCATCTTTTGATCCAAATCGGTAATATAATCTGCTGGGATAAATGCGGTGAGGTTGAGATCAATCTGGGTATCCTCCACTTGCGGAATTTCTTGTCCTCGGATTTCCCGAATTGCTTCTTCCAGCATTTCCATGTACAAATCGAAACCGATAGCATCCATTTGACCGGATTGTTCTGCACCTAGCAAGTTACCCACGCCTCTGATTTCCATGTCGCGCATTGCTAGCTGATACCCAGAACCTAGCTGAGTAAATTCTTGAATCGCTCGTAAACGTTGCCTTGCTGCGTCAGATAACGCCCGTTGCTTCGGATAAAATAACCAAGCATGAGCTTGGATACCTGCACGTCCCACACGACCGCGTAATTGATACAGTTGAGACAAGCCAAAGCGATGAGCATCTTCAATCAAAATGGTGTTGACTCGCGGAATATCTAAGCCGGATTCAATAATTGTCGTACAAACAAGAATGTCTGCGTCGCCATTGCTAAAAGTGAGCATAGTTGATTCTAACTCGCTTTCATCCATTTGACCGTGAGCGATCGCAAACCTAGCACCCGGTATCACTTCTCGTAAATTGGCTGTAGTCTCTTCAATGCCGTCCACTCGTGGAACTACATAAAATACCTGTCCACCTCTGTCTAATTCTTGACGAATTGCACTGCGGATACTTTCGGAATTAATCGGTGATAGATGGGTTTTAATCGGTCGTCTAGTTGGGGGTGGCGTGGTAATCAAACTCATTTCCCGAATTCCCGACAAAGACATATACAAAGTCCGGGGAATGGGAGTAGCTGAGAGAGTAAGCACGTCTAACTGAGTTTTCAGGCTTTTAATTTTCTCTTTCTGGTTTACCCCAAACCGTTGTTCTTCATCTACCACCAACAGTCCTAAATCCCGGAATGTCACGCCTTTGCCTAAAAGTTGATGTGTGCCAACTACTACATCTAATTCACCCGTTGCCAATCGCTTTTGAATTTCGCGGCGTTCTTCAGCCGAACGAAAACGATTGAGTAAACCGACATTCACAGGGTAAGGTGCAAAACGTTCTTTGAGTGTATGGTAATGCTGCTGTGTTAAAATAGTCGTTGGCGCAAGGAGTGCCACTTGTTTACCGGCGATGACTGCTTTAAAAATAGCCCGAATCGCCACTTCCGTTTTTCCGAAACCGACATCGCCACAAATTAAGCGATCCATTGGGCGATCGCTTTCCATGTCTCGTTTTACATCTTGGACAGCTTTGAGTTGATCTGTTGTGGGTTGATACGGGAAAGAATCTTCTAATTCTTCCTGCCAAGGCATATCACCTGGGAAGCTAAACCCTTGTTGTTGCGATCGCGCTGCATACAGTTTCAACAAGTCCACCGCCAATTTTTTGATCGCTTTGCGGACTTTATTCTTCGTATTTTCCCAAGCTTTACCTGTCATCCGATTAAGTTCCGGGGCTTTATCACCTGCGGCGCGAAACCGGGATAATGCACCAACTTGATCGGCTGCAACTCTGAGTAACCCGTCAGCATACTGTACCACCAAATAATCACGGGTTTCGTTATTAATCATCAGGCTTTCCAGCTTGACAAATTTGCCAACACCATGATTTCGGTGAACCACATAATCCCCTGGACGCAGCTTATTAGGGTCAACTTGTTTAGAAGTAGCTTTGTGGCGCTTGCGGATATAGCCGGGAGTCGCCAGGGAATGCTGCCCAAAAAATTCCCGATCTGTAACGATTACCAATCGGTACGTAGGCAGGATAAAACCTTCTAATTCCGCCAAACCAGAATATTTTAGGGCAATGGGAATGTGGTTGATTTGGAGCTTATCGATCGCTAGGTAGTCGCGGGGATTAGGGATAAACTGAGCCGGACAATCATGTTCTTGCAACAGCGAGACAGAACGCGAAGGTTGAGCCGAAAGCAGCCAGATGGAGAAATTGCGATCGCGTTCTTGACGGATAGTTTCAGCTAGTTTAGCAAACTGGTGTGGCGTAACTGGAACAGGTCGGCTGGCAAGATTGATCCCACTATTTTCCTCTGACAGTTCCGATAAATATAATGTTTTAAATTTGGCAACATCAATCAAACACTCATCAAAAGACCGATGTATTTTCGGCAACATTAGGTGAGTACGGGTAGATTCTTCCCCATTCCCCACTCCCCACTCCCTACTCCCCATTCCCCATTGTTCCTCAGCATTTTCTACCCAGCGATCGCTATGAGCATGACACTGTTCTGGCTCATCAATGGCAATCAAGGTGTTCTCTGATAGATAGTTTAGCAGAGATGCTGGTTGCTCAAAAGCCAACCCCAAAAAGCGACGACTACCCTCAATCAGTGATGAGTGCTGAGTTTCGAGTCCTGAGTTAATTTCTGACTCAGCACTCAGCACTTGGAACTCAGCACTGTCTCTGAGTGCTGCCATAACAATCGGAGCAAAGCTAGTAGGCGTAAGAATTAACTGGTCAACTTTGTCAAGGGCTGAACGTTGGGTTGCTGGGTCAAATTCCCGCATTTGCTCGATTTCATCGCCAAACCATTCCAGCCGGACTGGGAACTCAGACGAAACCGGAAAAACGTCAACAATATCGCCCCGCCGACTCCACTGCCCTTCCGTTTCCACCAAAGGCACTCTTTCATACCCCAGAATAGTTATTTTCTCACTGAAGCCATTCAAGTCTAATTCCATCCCCCGCTTCAGAGTCAGACAGAATAGCCCAAAAGCCTCTGGTGGCGGTAAATGTGGTTGCAGCGCCCCTTGAGTAGCCACGATCGCTAAATTTGTCATTTGTCCTTTGTCATTTGTCCTTTGTCCTTGGTCTGTTTCTAATGACAAATGACTAATGACTAATGACTCTTGACTTTTGACCAAATCTGCCAATACCTGCATTTGCCCCCAACTCATCTCAGTTTCCGGGTCAAAAGGTTCGTAGGGAGAAGCCTCGGAAGTGGGGTAAAAATGTACTGTCTGCCATCCCATTGCCTCCAGTTGTGCGTAAACCCGTCCAGCTTCCTCCAAAGTGGCACACACCACGAACAAATCCTTGCCCTGAGCTTGCGCTAATGCCGAAGCTACCAAACCCTTGGGCAACCGGGAAATGCCATTTAACCGCAATTCCTGTTGGCGGTTTAGCTTAGAAATGAATTCGGTGGTCAGCGGCGATCGCGCTAAGGCACGCACAATAGAAGAAAATGACATAGTACTACTAGCGGTGGGAGTCTTTGGGGGTCAGGAAATCTTGAGGCAGCTTATGTCAACCATTTTAAAAGTGTTGACAGCTTTCTTGCTCCTTTGGTAGAAAAATAATGTACAACGATTGATCAGCTTAAGAACTATAATTATTACCTTGGGTACAGTCAAAGCATTTATAGAAGCACCTTTAATACTAGATACTAAAGATGGAGCTACGTTCGCTCTGATAAGCGGCAATTTTAAATATGTCCTCCATCACTTTTGAAATTTTAATCATTTTGGTGCTAATTATTGTCAATGGCCTGTTTTCTATGTCTGAGATGGCAATTGTCTCAGCCCGGAAAGTCAGGCTACAGCAGCTTGCCAATCAAGGGGATGCTAAGGCAAAGGTAGCATTGAAACTAGCGGAGTCTCCGAATCATTTCCTGTCAACCGTTCAAGTTGGTATTTCTCTGATTGGTATCCTGACTGGTGCCTTCGGCGGAGCAACTCTTGCTGAAAAACTAGCGATCTATGTGGGGCGTGTACCCTTATTAGCACCTTATAGTGAACCGATATCCTTCGGAATAGTGGTTTTGATCATTACCTATTTGTCACTCATTATTGGCGAATTGGTCCCGAAGCGTCTGGCATTAAACAACCCAGAGAAGATTGCATCAATTGTAGCTATTCCGATGCGAGCCTTGGCTGCGATCGCTGCTCCTATAGTCTATCTCCTAAGTGCTTCTACAGATTTGATCCTGAAATTACTGGGAATTACAGCATCTACCGAGCCGCAAGTTACCGAAGAAGAAATTAAAATCTTAATTGAGCAAGGCACTGAAGCGGGAACCTTTGAAGAAGCCGAACAGGATATGGTGGGGCGAGTCTTTCGTTTAGGCGATCGCCCTGTCAGCTACTTAATGACACCCCGCCCGGATATAGTCTGGCTGGACTTAGACGACTCTGCCGAAGAAAATCGCCAAAAGATGGTTGATAGTGCCTACTCCCGGTATCCAATTTGTCAGAGCGGACTTGATAATGTGCTGGGTGTAATCCCTGTCACCGATTTATTAGCCAGGAGTTTTCGCGGTGAACCCCTGGATTTGACGCTAGGATTGCGACAGCCCGTATTTGTGCCAGAAAGTACCCGTGGCTTGAAAGTTTTGGAACTGTTCAAGCAAACCATTACTCACATGGCGCTGGTAGTCGATGAATACGGAGTAATTCAAGGATTAGTCACTCTCAACGACATCATGAGCGAAATTGTAGGTGATGTTCCTTCAACAGATGGGCAAGATCAACCACAAGCCGTGCAACGCGAGGATGGTTCTTGGCTTTTAGATGGGATGTTGCCTGTTGAGGAGTTTTTGGAAATTTTCGATATGGAAGAATGGGAATCCGATGAACACGGTAACTATCAAACTTTAGGCGGTTTTGTCATCACCCATCTAGGACGTATTCCTGGCGCAGCAGATCATTTTGAATGGCAAGGTATGCGAATTGAGGTGATGGATATGGATGGTAATCGCGTTGATAAAGTGCTAGTCGTGCCAAAGGAAAATAAATCAGATACCAAAAAATCTGACTAGCGATCGTTAGGGCATTGGGCATTGATAATTATTATTTATTATTTCTCATGTACCATGCTCAATTTAACTTGGTGCGTTATGTTAAAACCGTAACGCATTTTCTGGTTTTCTGGTTTGGTCTAAATCGTACCTCATTTAGGCATCACCGGAAAAATTAGGGTGACTAACTATCAATAACATTTAGAAAATCTTCAGCCGTGATAATCGGGCAAGAAAAATTATCTTTTAGACTGAGTAAATCGCGATCGCCCGTCACGAGATAATCCGCCTCACTGACCACAGCCAAAAGTAAAAAAGGCATATCAAACGGGTCACGACATTCAGGAATTACAGGCAAGTGGTCGGGCATCGCTACAGTTTCACAAAAGAGTATGTAATCCGATAGTAAATCTTCTTGCTCAGTTGGCGTGAGCTTAAACTTTGGATAAGCCAGCACTCGGATTAACTCAGTCGTTGTCGCTTTAGAAACCAGGGGAGTGAAGAGATCGTCCTGCCATGCTAAACGAAGCCTAGATAGTCTGCCCCCAAATATCAGCGCCGAGATGATGATATTAGTATCAATTGCCACCCGTGGGCAAACCATCATGACTGACGCGCCCAAGCCACCGCATCAGCTACATCCTGCTCACTCAGCCCTAAATCCGCGAGCTTAGATCGAACTGCATCAGCCCGATGAATTTTTACAGGAGTCAGAATAATTTGTCCCCCCTCCACCTTTACCTCAAAATACTCAGCCTCCCCGATTTCACGGGTAATACTTTTAGGCAGCGTTAGTTGATTCTTAGAAGTTAACTTGGCGAGCATGACTTGCCTCCTAGCCTTTGCCATCAAATGTAAGGATGTAAGGAATCCTTATTTTAGTATATGATTTTTCCAGAATGATTCGCTTGTAGTAAGCGCGATCGCGGGGAGTGAGAAATCCCTCGCTGAATAATCGCGTTGATAAAGTGCTAGTCATACCGAAGCCAAGTAAATCAGCACATAGGAAAAAATCTGATTAGCGATCGTTGGGGCATTGGGCATTGACAATTATTGTTTAATATTTCTCATGTACCATGCTCAATTTAACTTGGTGCGTTAGGCTAAAGCCGTAACGCATCGTACTAGCTAAATATATTCATATCGGATTTATTTGCAAATCATAATAAAACATTCAGACAATTGAATTATGGAAGACTATATTAAACAAAGAATCAAGGAAAATCTTAAAATTTCAATTAGAAGATTTTTTAACAATAAAAAAGTAAAAAATTACCAAGTATTAGATGATATTTTTCCTAAGGAAAGACGAATACGTTCTCTAGTAGGTGGATTAGAAACAAGTTTAGGAACAACTTTTTGGGAACCTATATCTAAAACATTAGCTGAAATAAATGGATTTGAAATTATCCAAGATAAGATATTAGTTCCAACTGATTTTCCGCCAGCTTTGCAGAATGAATTGGATAAATTAGTTTATGAACGTGAAAATAAGCCTAATAACAGAAGAGTTTCAACAGAGGAATGTATAGAGAGGCTAAAAAACGTTGCTGCAAAAACCAATCCCCAAGACATCGCCGCCTACGTCTACATATCTCCTCCAACAGGAACTGGAGTTGATATTCATTTGTTGAAGGATGGGATTGAATATCTTTTTGATATAAAAACTGCACAGCCAAATCAAGGTGATTTTCAAAAATTTAACAAACAAATGCTCCAGTGGTATGCTTATAGACTTGCTAAAAATACAAATGCTAACTTAGAAGCTCGTATTGCTATTCCTTTTAATCCTTTTGCAAAATCTTGGTATGAAAAACAAAAAAGTAAGTTATTTAGTTCTCCTCTAGATATCGCTCAAGATATATGGGTTGAAAATGAATTCTGGGATTTTTGTTCTGGAAGTGAAAATACATTTGAGCAATTGAAAGCACTTTTTGTTGAGTTAGGACAAGAAAATTTTGCCGCCGAATTCCATGATATTTTTTACCAACATTAGTTTAAATATCAAGAATAGTTAGCAACTCTTTAGCTACATACTCAACAACAGGTACAGGAACAGCATTACCAAAATGTTTTTTGGCAATATCATCTTTTTCATGATATTCAAAATTTGCAGGAAAACCCTGTAATCTACAAGCGTGTTTTGCCATTATTGGGATAAACTTTTTCTGGTTATAAATTTTCTCTAAGAAAATATTTTTATACTCCTGTGGATGACTAGCATGAATCGATACTGTTGCTATATAGTCTTTAGCGCCAGTAGCAGTTAAAGTTGGCATAATATCAGCAGTAGGTAAAATAATTCTATAAATATCATTAATACCTGTCATATTCTTAGAATTAACAAATTCATACTTATAATCAACAGTTAATCGGAATATTCCTTTTTGGACTAATTCATTTAATTCATTAACCTCTATATCACCTATTATTTGTTTAAAATTATTCAAAGATAACGGATTACCATCTTTCTCTCCATATTTTTTACTTCTTCTATTTTTTAGAAGAGTTAAGCAAATCATTTTCTCTCGATCACTGGTTTCTATAATATCCCAAGAGTGAATCGTTGTATGTCCATTTCTTAAGTCAGAAAAAATGAAGAAATCATTTAATTCATCATCTTTTTGAAATCGAGTTCTTGATGGTGGAATCATACCTTTAAATAAGGTATATTGATCTAACTTCACTTTTTCAATAACTTTTGCAGATTTAAGATCATCCAATATATCTAAAACTTTAGGATGGATGTTCAAAGGAATAGGAAATTTATACTCTTGGCATTTTTCTAGATCATTTCTGATTCCAACAATAAAAACTCTCTCTCTATTTTGAGGTAAACCAAAATCATAAGCATTGAGGACTTTCCATTTAACACAATATCCTATGCTTTCCAATTCATGTACAATGAGTTCCAAATTATCTATATTTTTCGGGCTTGCTAATCCACTGACATTTTCAAATATAAAGCCCTTAGGTTTATTTTTATTGATTAGTCGAATTACATCAAACCATAACTTTCCTCTTGGATCTTCAAATCCCTTTAAACGACCTGCTACTGACCAAGGTTGACACGGAACTCCACCAACTACTATGTCAACATGAGAAGGAAGTTCACTAATTTTTGTTATATCTCCTAATTCAATTTCGTCTTTGTTTAAGTAGCTGATAAAATTTTGTTGATAAACTTTTATAGCTTGTTTGTCTATTTCAGAATAGCCTAAGCATTGACCACCTAGTTTTTGTAAAGCAATTCTAAATCCACCAATACCAGCAAATAGATCAATAAAAGAAAATTTATTTTGATAAGTTACTAACTGTAGAGGTAATTCTATTTGTTTTGAATTTTGCGAAAATATAAATTTCATTTTTGTTAGCCAACTTGATTAACTAACTATTGATATGTAGAAACTTAGTATATCATCAAATATACTAAGTTTCTAATCTTCAACTCTGAGATAATCGCTTCACTTCTGCACCCGCCAACAACTTATCTGCTTGTTGCAGAATTTGGGGAATTTTATCAGCGTGGGGACTGTGAACAAGACATTGCCGTAAGTCTAATTGGTCTAGCCGATCGCCTTTATTACCAGGAAACCAATGACTACCATTACCAAGCAGGTTGTAACGCATTTTGGCATAGTCTACCAGATCGTATGCGATCGCTAAATTCCATAACCACAAAATCACCCGAATATTTACCTCACCAGGAGTTTTCTCCAAGGCTGGTAGATTTGTTTGCCAAGTTTTTACCCAATCTTC
>JBBSCU010000218.1:0-9542 GCA_038249935.1 Chroococcales cyanobacterium | reverse complement strand
CCTTTGAGGAGCATTTGCCAGCGCGATCGCTGACTCTCTCCAATTACAATTTGAGTGATCCGATATTTTTCAGCGATTTCAGCGATCGCATTGGCTACATTACTGTTGGTAATATGAATGAAAGTACCTTCAAATTCTTTACAGAGTTTCTCACAGGTGTAGATGTGTAAGCTTTCCTGCTTGGTGAGGAAGCGCTCTGGATTGGCAACGAACAAACTATAAATTGGAGCATTCATATAGTTAGCCAGCCTCGCACCCCGGCGTAACAGTTGGACTGAGTTGGGATAAGTGGATATGCACACCAAAACTCGCTCGTGAATATTACAGGATTGTCCGTTGGGGGTAGTAGCAATCGCATTTCCTTCCACGTTGTCTGCGACTTCCCGCAAAGCCAACTCCCGTAAAGCAATCAGGTTACGACGTTGGAAAAAGTTATCGAGGGATTGTTGGATTTTTTGGGGTGCGTAAATCTTCCCTTCTAATAACCGTTCTTGCAGAGTTTCCGGTGTGACATCTATTAACACAACTTCATCTGCTTCATCCAGAATCCTGTCAGGAACTCGCTCACGGACTACAACCCCAGTAATTCGGGCTACTAAATCATTGAGACTTTCCAAATGTTGTACATTCATTGTGGAGTAGACATCAATACCTGCTGCCAAAACTACTTCTACATCTTCATAGCGTTTTTCGCGTGGTGAACCAGGGACGTTGGTATGGGCAAGTTCATCGATTAACACCAATTGGGGCGTAGACGCAAAGCGGCTTGTCGCCAGACATCGCTTTAAAATAGTATCTGTATCCATTTCCGTAAGCGTCAACTCATCCTGAAGATATTGCTTCCGGGGTAAAATCTCTAGTCCCTGTGCCTTCTCAGTTGTCTCCTTGCGTCCGTGGGTTTCCAAAAGCCCAATGACGACATCAAATCCTTCATACTTGAGTGAATGTGCCTCTTCCAGCATCCGGTAGGTTTTGCCTACTCCAGGAGCCATGCCAATAAAGATTTTATGCTTGCCCCGCCGTCCTGCCGGATAAAGTGAGTAACTTAGAGTATTTAAAGGTGCAGTACCAGCCGAATTATTATTACTATTATTTGACATTTTATTCTTGGCTTTTATAGCAATCCTATTTTATGGGAAAACAAAATGGCGCTTTACCAATGCCCATTTATTAGTTTTGCTGACGATTAATATCTTGCAAATCAAGAGCATAATTCAATCGGAGAACATTGACTCCTGGCTCGCCAAAAATCCCTAAAAATCTGCCATCAGTATACTTATTAATTAAACGTAGGATCTCAACTTCTTGAACCCCACGCGCACTAGCAACCCGCGATAATTGCTGAATTGCTGCTTTTAAAGAAATATGTGGATCTAAACCAGAACCAGAGGTATAGATTATATCAGCAAGTGGTTGACGATTTTCGTCTTGTAATTTATTTGCCTGTTCGAGAATCCGCTTCAGTAGCTCTGGATTGCTAGCAGCGAGATTGCTAGCTCCAGATATGCCAGTTGGCTTGGCTTTTTTTCCTTGGCTATACCTCACAGTACTAGGACGAGACTGGAAATATCGCTCAGAGGTGAATACCTGACCAATCAAAGCCGAACCAATTGGTTGATCATTTAGATTCCGCATGATGCTACCGTTAGCTTGATAGGGTAAAAAGACTTGACCCACTACAAGAATTATCAAAGGATAGATGATTGCAGTCAATAACCAAAGCATCAGAGTGATGAAAATTGCTCTGATGCTTTCTCGAATAATAGCTATAAAAAGTTTTCCAATTGCTCTCATAATTTATTTTTAGTTGATTATCTTAGCTTTGTAAAATGTGTTTGTTTTCGATCATCTCTAATTTTGCATTGCTTAAGCCAAGCCGACAACTGTAATCAGCATATCTATCAATTTAATGGCGATAAACGGCGCGATCGCACCACCTAAGCCATAAATTAAGATATTGCGTTGCACTAGCTGATTAGCTGTCAATGGTCTAAACCGTACACCTTTCAATGCTAAAGGAATCAAAGCTGGAATAATCAAAGCATTGTAAATTAGCGCTGATAGTACAGCAGATTTAGCGCTAGTCAAATTCATAATATTCAGGCTTTGCAGGTTAGCAGCGACAAATATGACTGGGATAATTGCCAAGTATTTAGCAATATCATTAGCGATGGAAAATGTCGTCAATGCGCCGCGAGTAATTAACAATTGTTTGCCAATGCTAATGATATCAAGCAGTTTTGTGGGATCGGAGTCCAAATCGATGATGTTGGCGGCTTCTTTTGCAGCTTGCGTCCCTGTATTCATCGCAACGCCAACATTAGCTTGGGCTAATGCTGGAGCATCGTTAGTCCCATCTCCAGTCATGGCAACCAGTTTACCTGCTGCTTGTTCTTTTTTAATGACGCTGATTTTGTCTTCTGGTGTGGCTTCGGCAATGAAGTCATCCACACCAGTTTCTTCGGCAATGACAGAAGCTGTAATTCGGTTGTCTCCAGTTAGCATGATGGTACGCACTCCCATCCGTCGCAGTGCAAGAAAGCGATCGCGGATACCAGGTTTCACAATATCTTTAAGATAAACAATCCCATAGATTTCGTTATCTAGGCTGACTGCTAGGGGTGTACCTCCCAGGCGAGAAACTTGTTCGTAGACAGCATCCAATTCTGGTGTATCGCGTCCATTGCGGGAACGGACAAATCCTTTAATGGCTCCCACTGCCCCCTTCCTGGCTTCATGTCCACCAGGCAAGTTTGTCCCACTCATACGTGTTTTGGTAGAAAAATCTACTCCTTCTGCCTGACTAGAGTCAAAATCAAACCGTGCACCTAAATTTTCTGCCAGTCGGACAATGGATTTACCTTCTGGTGTATTGTCAAAGACACTAGCCGCCCACGCAACATTAGCAATTTCTGACATTGAATAACCGTTGATGGGAATAAACTCTTCGGCCTGGCGGTTGCCCAGGGTAATTGTACCTGTCTTATCGAGAACTAAAGTGTTGACATCACCACAGGCTTCGACTGCTTGTGCGGAAGTGGCAATGACGTTAAATTGGGCAACTCGATCCATACCAGCAATGCCAATGGTACTTAGTAACCCGCCAATAGTCGTAGGGAGCAATGCCATTAACAGGGCAATCAAAATTGGCACGCTGACTGGACTGTTGACATAATAAGCAAGTGCTGGCAAAGTTACCACAACTAACAAAAACACTAAGCTTAGAAATGCCAGCAATACCGTTATGGCAATTTCATTGGGTGTTTTGCTGCGTTCTGCCCCTTCTAAGGAGGCAATCATCCGGTCAATAAAGCCTTTGCCTGGGTCAGATGTGATGCGGATAATTAGTTCATCTGAGATAATCCGCGTCCCACCGATGACGGAACTAGCAACATCGGAGCCTGATTCTTTTAATACTGGTGGAGATTCTCCAGTAATTACCGATTCATCTACCGAGGCGACACCCATAATTACTTCGCCATCGGCGGGGATAATATCGCCAGCAACGACATAGATGGTATCGCCCTGTTTGAGACTGGTGGATGAAACTTCACTAATTATGCTATCGGGAGCAAGTTTTTTAGCGATCGCCTCTAATTTCGTTGACCGCAAAACATCGGCTTGGGCTTTACCCCGCGCTTCTGCTACTGCTTCGGCAAAATTGGCAAACCAAACTGTCAAGAATAAAATCCCTGACAACAAGCCGTTGAAAAGTTGCGGGTTCTTTTGGAGGACTGGGCCAAATAGGTTGGGATCAATTGTTAGCAATATGGTGATGATTGTTCCCACCCAAACCACAAACATCACTGGGTTTTTGATTGCATACTTAGGGTTAAGCTTGACAAAAGCATCTTTAATTGCCCTTAAGTAGAGCCATTTATTAATTGCCCTCGCCTTTCTGCGTGCTTGGCGGCGATCGCCAGAACGAGAATTTGGCCGTCTAGCTTTGGAGTTAGTTGCCACTTGATTTATGTAGTGTGTAAACAGAGTTAGGAGTCAAGAAGGGAATAGGTTACAAGTGACAGATTTTTTATCCCCTGTACCCTGAGGGTAAGAGTTAGGAGGTATTAAGTCCAAACTCATAACTCATAACTTTTCTAACTGCCAGATGCCAGTTTTAAACCCTCAGCTATGGGGCCTAAGGCCAAAACGGGGAAGAAAGTCAATACTCCTAAAACCAGTGTCACTGCGGCGGTGATAACAGTAAATACTAGAGAATCCGTTTTTAGGATACCAGGGGTTTCTGGTACTTGTTGTTTGTGGGACATCCCGTCAGCTAACAGTAAGATGGCTATCATCGGAATGTAGCGTCCTCCTATTAAGCTAACTAAAGTACTTAAGTTCCACCACAGGGTGTTATTCCTCAATCCCTCTAAGCCAGAGCCATTATTTGCTGCTGCTGAGGCATATTCATAAACTACTTGAGAAAGACCATGATGGCCGGGGTTACTAATTCCAGATAGGGAGATGGGATAAGCCAAAGCGATCGCACTGGGAATTAAAATTAAAATTGGGTGAATCAACAGCACCACGCAAGCGAGGACGATTTCTCGCTTTTCAATTTTGCGCCCTAAAAACTCTGGGGTGCGTCCTGCCATTAGTCCAGTTAGGAACACTGTGAGAATTAAGTAAATGAATAGGTAAGCTGTTCCTGTTCCCTGACCGCCCCAGATAACCTGGATAAACAAGCTAAACAGAGTCGAAAATATTCCTGACGGCATCAAAGAATCGTGCATCCCATTCACAGCGCCAGACATAGTAGCAGTAGTCATAACTGCCCAAAATGACGTTTGCGCCCAGCCAAATCGAACTTCTTTACCCTCTAAATTCGGCTGTTCTAATCCAAAGGTGTTATTAACAAGGGGATTACCTTGCAGTTCTCCCACGGCTGTCACTCCCACCAGAACTACAAAAATTACAAACACCATCCAGAAAAGTAACCAAGCTTGTTTAATGTTCTTGGCAAATATACCGTAGGTGTAAATCAAGGCTGCTGGTATAGAAATCATGGCGATCATTTCTATTAAGTTAGAAGCGCCATTGGGATTTTCAAAGGGATGGGCGGAGTTTACGCCAAAAAAGCCACCGCCGTTTTCGCCCAAAAGTTTGATCATTTCAAATGATGCTACTGGCCCTCTGGCAAGATATTGTGTCCCGCCATCCAAGGTTCTCACATCCAAAGTCCCAGCTAATGTTTGTGGTACACCTATCACAAGCAAGGCGATCGCTCCAATAATCGAAATCGGCAGCAATATTCGCGTAATTGCACGGGTAAGATCGACGTAAAAGTTACCTAGTCGTCTACCCGTCAACCCCCGAATAAAGGCAATACCTACAGATAAACCAGTGGCTGCGGAGGTGAACATCAAAAAGCCTAAAGCTGCTACCTGGCTAAAATAGCTTAAGGTTGTCTCACCAGCATAATGTTGTTGGTCGGTATTGGTCACAAATGAAATTGTCGTGTGCAGCAATACATCCCAAGTAGGCGCACCGAAGCTGTTAGGATTCCAGGGTAAGAGTCTCTGAAAATATATCAGAAAATACACTGAAATACCCATAATAAGATTGCTATACAATACAGCCCAGATATATTGCCAACCAGTCATATCATCTTTCCTTCGGACACCCGCTAGTACGTACATACTTCGCTCTATCGGGTTCATTAAAAAATCAAGCAGTGTTCTTTCTCCCAAGAAAACACGTCCTATGTATCTTCCGAATAGCGGAGTGATTGCTATGACGATACACAGCGTTAAGCCAATTTGCAAAAAACCTTGTCCCATGTATTTCGTGTTTAATTAAATTTAAGTGCTAGCGAACCAATTCTAAGAAATAACAGATTAACTGTTGGGGTATTTGATTTCGAGAGATTTACTATTTTCAGTTATTACTATTTTTCTGAGACTTATTAAAGTTTTTGTTAAGAATATTTAAATTTTATTCTTAATTCATCTATCTCACTAGTTAGGATTATTTGGTTATACAATACATTTTGAAAGTTTGCTACTTTTAAAGAATATAAATATCCCAGAGGATTTTATTAATAGGATTAGGGATTGGGAAGCAGGGCTATTTCATTCTAGGCATAAACCGCCCAAAACTAAAGTTCCTTTTCTTATAGCTAAAGTCCGTTAAAACGGACTATAACCTTTGTTCAGTCGTCTTTAGACGACTTTCGCTATTAGACTCAGAATTCATTCTGAGGCGGGCTAGATGAGAATGAAATAGCTCTGGATTGGGAAGATTATAGTAGATACCCAGTTTCCTTTCCGACATCTGGACAATTGTAATTTTAGAGTTAATTTTAAAGTTGATATTTGTAGATATAGATTGTTGAGAAATCGTAATTGGGAAATTAAATAGTTTGATAGATTGTATGATCACTATTTTTTAGTAAATCAAAAATGACTTACCTATAAAACTGACGAACTCCTAGAAAATCCCTTAACGAAGCGGGAACAAGAAATTTTGGCACTGGTAGCAGCTGGTAAAAGCAATCAAGAAATTGCTGAAAATCTCTACATTGCCCCTGGTACAGTGCGGGTTCATGTCCATGCGATTTTGCAGAAACTAGAAGTACGCGATCGCACCCAGTCCGCAGTTTTAGCTATCCAAAAAGGATTGGTAGCACCAGAATTGTTGATTAATTAGATTCAACATTGACATCCAGGATCAGCTATGTAACTGTGTATATAAGACAGAATAAATAACCGCACTCTAAAACGCAAGTTTTTGGTGTTGCCTCAGCAGCAGAATTCCTATTTTCCTGCCGAGCTTCGTGTCATCCCTTCAGCTGAATATTCAGCCAATGTCAAGTCAACTGATTGACTAGACTTTCAACAGGAAGACAAGATGTTTGGATGAATATTCAGAGGAAAGGATGACGCGGAACCTAGCAGGAAGCCAGGAATTCTACGGCTGAGACTTGAACCAAAAGAACGCGACAGTAGAAAGCTTTAACTATAGGATAGTACTTTTTGAGTACAAATTCCTCGTATAAAGCCCTGCTACTGCTAGATGTGTAATTTGTTGAATCTGTCCAGTTCACCAAAGAATACTGGATACATTACAATGACACACGCTGATCAATCTTCCAAAAAACAAACAAGCCAGCAGCAACTAAAGGTTAGCATCTATTGCGATTTTCAAAAGTTTTTAATTGAGTTAGGAATGTGGATTAAATAAAGTGCAAAAGTAGGGTGTGTTAGCGGAGCGTAACGCACAATTCCAAGTTAAATAAGAATTGCACGTTATTAAATTTGCGTTCCTTAGACAAACTAGCTGCCTAAAATAGCTTTTAAAAACCCAGTTGAATAAAAAACTGGGTTTTCCTAAGACACCGCGATTTGCGGTTTTTTCATATCTGAACAAAAGCACACTTGTACCGTTTCCCAACAGTCAATTTCAGCAACAAGACACCAGATAAAAATGCACCAGCTTCTAATATTCCATGATGAAAAACTTCTGCGTCGTGCGCTTACCCATCGTTCTTATGTCCACGAAAACCCCGGAGAAGGCGAACACAATGAACGCCTAGAGTTTCTCGGTGATGCTTTGCTGAATTTCTTAAGTGGCGACTATCTATATAGTTGTCACGCAGAAATGGGAGAAGATGAATTAACCCGGCGGCGTTCGGCGCTGGTAGATGAGAAGCAATTGGCAAAGTTTGCCGAGGAGGTAGGTTTAGACTTTAGGATACGATTAGGAAAAGGCGCAATTCGAGACGGAGGCTACCAAAATCCTAATTTGCTCAGTAGCACCTTTGAAGCAGTGCTTGGTGCTTACTATTTAGATAATGATTCCAATATTGAAGCAGTTCGCGCAATTATAGAACCGCTATTTGATTCTGTAGATCCTAAGCATATAGTTATGTCTCGCTCTAATGTAGACTCAAAAAATCGCTTTCAAGAATGGGTACAATGCAATGTTACGCCAACTCCTCCCAAATATTTTACAGAACATATAGGAGGCCCTTCTCACGCACCAGAATTCATCGCAAAAGTATTGGTAGATGAAAAAATTTACGGCGAAGGTAAGGGACGCAATAAGAAAGATGCCGAGAAAGCTGCTGCTGAAGATGCACTAGCTAAGTTGAAAAAACAAAGTTTGTTGTAGAGATGATTTTCATTTTACGCTTGAGTTTGGACTAATTGGCATTTAGCAGCAAGGAATAAGTAGATGTACAAAAATATTTACAGTCGTTGCGAGCAAAGCGTTCGCAATGACCTTACTTAAATAACTAGTCAACCCTTAAGATTGCTTTTTTATGACTTTTTCAGCAAGCCCTAAATATAGTCTTAGAATTGATGCTGTCTGCGCCAAGCGATTATCATGGAGACGGTTTGCGATCGCATTCGTTGATAAAATACAATCTTAGTCAAAAAAGAAGTATACAATGTCAACCAAGCAAAATAAAATTATTGTTCTTCAGTTTTATAAAGCTTTTGACAATTGCAATATTGAGCAAGCATTAGCATTTCTGGCTCAAAGTCAATAATGCACCAAATTTCCTTGTTTAATTTGTTCTTTTGCTAAAGCTAATGCTTGATGAGCATTTTTAAACTTGCTTTCATCTGTAAAATTATCACCAAAACGCTTTAAATAAGCTTCCAGATACCTAATAAGTAGGTGTGGATCAGCCGGACTTTGCAGAAAGGGGAGGTCAGCTTCAACCATAAACCGGATAACTAATAAGGGGATAGGGCTACGAAGTGGACGGAAGTTTGGGTTGTGTAGACCAGGACTTTCACTACGGTTGTGAAATTCTCCGAGCATCAGTCCTAACTCAACAAATGAAGGTTTCAGTTTTTGTTGGACGGTATCTATTACTTGACAAGCGTCTTCGATATGAACATCAGGAAAGATCAGTAAAAAAGCTCTATTGATTGCTAATTCTTTCTCTTTGACTTCCATGCTAAGAAAGGTATCTCGATAGCGGATAACAATCTCTTCTACTTGTTCTGGACACAAATCTTTCGTGCGAAGAACTGCTAGATGAATACTGTTTGACCTAAGAGAGTGAGGTACAAAAGGGCAAACTACGCCAGGTCTTCCTAAATTAGGATGAGGTCTTGCTAAAAATTTTTTCACCCACTCCACAATTTCAATTAAGCAAGGAAGATCCTCGTGTTGCTGGAGTTGTTCGATTTCACGAGTTGTATAGAGTTGCATAAAATTGAGAGGATGTTTGAAAAGTATTGCATGAAACACTAAAAGCCTTAGAATCTAACCCCCCTGTCACCCTTCCTTTCTAGGGAATAGCAGGGTGTTTTCATACGAAGAAAGAAAGAAAAATACATACTAGGGAATAGGGGTTAAAAAGCCTCTCCCCGTGTCGAAAAGAGGTTTTTAGTATTTTTTAAGACTTTCCAAACATCTTCTTAACTAAAGCCTATTGATTATAGGACTTACGCACTGTACAAATTAATCATGATGTGGATTAACGAAAATAGGTTGTTTCAGGGTTTGATTAATTATCCTTTGATCGTAAATAGACCATACTGTAGGGGTTTAGCAATGCTAAACCCTTACGAAAGATGTGG
>JBBSCU010000217.1:0-9863 GCA_038249935.1 Chroococcales cyanobacterium | reverse complement strand
CATGGCATTAGGGTCAGTTAAACCAGCAACTTCCCAAACACCAGGTAAAGCATTGTGAGCGATCGCATTCCGTACCGCCCTAGATGCTGCTACAGTTGGTTCTTGTCCATGCTGATCGATTCCCATCCCCATCTCGATAATCAAACGTTTACGCGCCATTGCTATCTCCGGTAAATTCTGCATCTAAGAATGAATGTCTCACGCAAAGGCGCAAAGACGCAAAGGAAAATCTATAAAATTATCATGAAAAACCTTGAAGGTAAAGTGACATTGGTAACAGGTGCTACGCGGGGAATTGGTAGAGGAATTGCTATTGGACTGGGTGAGGCAGGTGCAACTGTATACATCACGGGTCGCAGCTTCAACAATTCTTCTAGTAATGAGGTTTCCGGGAGTCTTCAGGAAACCCAATCAGCCATTGAGGAAGTCGGTGGTGTAGGCATTCCCGTCCAAGTAGACCACAGCGATGATCAGCAGGTGCGATCGCTTTTTGATCGCATTCAAGATGAGCAGAATGGACAACTCGACCTACTGGTGAATAATGCTTACTCAGGAGTCCAGGCATTAAAAGACGCTTATGGGCAGCCCTTTTGGGATTGTGAACCAAGTCTTTGGGATGCTAGCAATAACGTTGGTCTTCGTAGCCACTATGTTGCGAGTATTTTTGCCGCTCGAATGATGACCAAGCGTAACTCTGGACTAATTTGCACCATTTCCTCGTGGGGTAGTATGTCTTATATTTTTAATACAGCTTATGGTGCTGGCAAAGCAGCTTGCGATCGCTTGGCTGCTGATATGGCTGTTGAGCTAAAGCCCCATAATGTCGCTTCTGTTTCAATTTGGCCGGGTATTGTTGGTACTGAGCTTTTTTCTCGTTTTGCTGATGAAATGAATCAAACCAATGTTACTGAACAGAAAAGCTCATTTTTGAGCGATCGCTACAACTGGGAAACTCCCTTATTAACTGGACGAGCGATCGCTGCACTTGCTTGTGAGCCAAGTGTCATGCGCCGTACAGGACGTGTACAGATTGTTGCTGAACTGGCTAAACAATATAATCTTGTAGATGAAAATGGCGATTGCCCTGCATCATTACGCTCTTTGCGTTTTCTGCTGCCAGCTGCATTGCCCGTACTAAGAAAGTACTCATGGCTCATACCTGATATTACAATGCCGTGGTCACTGTTATTATTGAATGCCCTCAGTTCGCCTAAAATTTAATGAGTATTGGGGATGGGGCATTGGGCATGAGGCTTTGAACTCCATTAATGAGGCTTTGAACTCCATTAATGAGTCTTTGAACTCCATTAATGAGGCTTTGAACTCCATTAATGAGTCTTTGAACTCCATTAATGAGTCTTTGAACTCCATTAATGAGGCTTTGAACTCCGTTAATGAGGCTCTGAACTCCGTTAATGAGGCTTTGAACTCCGTTAATGAGGCTCTGAACTCCGTTAATGAGGCTTTGAACTCCGTTATAGCGGTTCCCATTCAGATGCGGTACAACGTTATATCCCAAGGTGTAGGGGCACGGCATGCCGTGCCCCTACGGGTGTACTCCAATGCCCAATGCCCTAATATAATTCTGTCGCCCCTGTACCAAACAAGCTGTTTGAGATTAGAAAACTTTGTATCCTGGATTAATAGGTCTTAATAGTTCTTTTAAAACTGGTGCAAGAAGATTTTAGGTTAATTGTTGATTTAGTTTTAGTTCTAGGTGTTGCAGTCTGTGGCGGACTACTGGCAGCACTTTTACGACAACCTGTGCTGCTGGGGTATCTCATTGGCGGGATAGTCATTGGGCCAGCCGGACTGGGATTAATTAAAGAAGTTATTCAAGTAGAGACTCTGGCACAGTTCGGCGTTGCCTTTTTGTTATTCGCCTTGGGTGTAGAATTTTCCTTTGCAGAACTCAAGAAAGTCAGAGCGATCGCCCTTGGCGGCGGTGGACTACAGATTGCTCTGACGATTTTGATCACAGTTGTAATCTGCGGATTAACCGGAGCCTGGGGAACTTTACCCGCTAAGGGGATGTTTTTGGGGTGTGTTCTGTCCTTATCTTCCACAGCAGTTGTCCTCAAATGCTTGATGGAAAGCAACGAAACAGAAACACCCCACGGGCAAGTAATGCTGGGTATTTTGGTAGTACAGGACTTGGCACTGGGACTGATGTTAGCAGTAGTGCCAGCCCTCAACCAACCAGCAGAAACTATTGGTATTGCCGTGCTAACAGCGCTGCTGTTGATTGGCTTATTTGCGGCTGGGGCAGTAGTTGCGGGAATTTGGCTAATACCGCCCTTGTTGCGACTGTTAGCCCGTACCGAAAGCAAAGAACTATTTTTATTAGGGGTTGTAGCTCTATGTTTGGGCATTGCCCTGTTAACAGAGCATTTAGGGCTGTCCATTGAGATGGGGGCATTTGTCGCCGGTTTGATGATTTCTGAGGTAGAGTACGCCGATCAAACCCTGACTTATGTTGAACCACTGCGAGATATCTTTGCCAGTTTATTTTTTGCCGCCATTGGGATGTTAATCGACCCAGTGTTTTTGTGGAACAACCTCGAATTGATTTTGGGGTTGGTAGCAATAGTTTTCGTCGGTAAGTTTTTGATTATCACGCCCCTAGTAAAGCTGTTTGGCTACCCTTTGAAAACAGCCATAATCACCGGTTTGGGACTAGCGCAAATTGGCGAATTTTCCTTTGTTCTCGCCAGTGAAGGGCAGTCCTTGGGGCTAGTGTCCCGACAAATATACTTATTAATTTTGGGAACCACTGCCGTCACTCTCATGCTTACCCCTTTTGTCCTGCGGTTAGTGCCATTTTTATTTAACTTTGCCGAATCAATGCCTTGGTTGAAACCGTATTTAGAAGAAGAAGAGGCGCGGGATGTATCGGAAGATTTGCCCTTTAAAGACCATGTAGTAGTCTGCGGCTATGGCCGAGTCGGCAAAAATTTAGTAAAGTTGTTGCAGCAACACAAACTACCTGTGGTAGTAATCGACCAATCAGAAAGTAGAATCCAGCAGTTGCGTGATGCTGGGGTGTCTTATGTTTATGGTAATTGCGTGAGTTTACACGTTCTAGAAACTGCCGGAGTGAATCATGCTAAAGGAATGGCGATCGCACTTCCAGACCCCATGAGTACCCGTCTTTGCTTGAAACGCGCTTTGGAACTGTGTCCAGAATTAGATTTGGTTGTCCGTGCTACCCAGGATAAAAATATTGAAGTGCTGTATCAATTGGGAGCTAAAGAAGTAGTGCAACCAGAGTTTGAAGCTAGTTTAGAAATGGCAACTCATTTATTAACTGGCTTGGGCTTGTTGTCGCCAACTGAGGTACAACAAGAAATGCAGCAAATTCGTAACGATCATTATTTAGATTTGCGCCCAGAGCGTTCTGCTATTGAAGTTGCTCGTGATTTACGCCAAGAAACTCGCGATCTAAATCAGCGCTGGTATCCTCTCCCATCTAATTCGCCCTTAATTGGCATGAGCTTAGAAGAAGCGGATATGCGCTACCTTACAGGAGCGAGTTTGATGGCAGTTCGCCGCGCTAACGGAGATGAAATCGATTATCCTAATAATCAAACTCTTTTAGAAGATGGCGATCGCTTGCTGATAGTGGGAGCCGATGAAGAACTAGCGGCTTTGGCAGAATTAGCTAAAGGACAAGCTGCTGTTCCTGGAGAAAATAGTGTTTGCCACTGGGTTACAGTCAGCCCTAATACCCAAATCTTAAACAAAACCCTTGCAGATTTGGATATCAGCAAGCAGTACAAGGTACAGGTACAGGCGATCCGGCGAGATGGTAAGTTTATCCGCTATCCCGATGGCAGCATGAACTTGCAATCTGGTGATCAAGTATTGTTATGCGGCAGTTTGACAGGCTTGAGTCAACTAGAACAATTATTTGCCGTCGCCAGTTCAGTACCCCTTTTTATCCCAGTAGTGAAAGCTGGTGAGGCAGAAGCGCTCAAAGAGTCTCTTGCGGATAGTGTGACGGAGTGTACCCCTGAGAGCTGAGAATAAAGTCCTTGATGCTTTACCGATGGATGCACTGTTGCAGACTGTAAGCGCACTTAAATCATTGGGCATCTCCAGAAATTAAATATGCGTTATGCAGAACCCTTGTAGAGACGCGAAATTTCGCGTCTCTACATTCATTATCGGAGATGTCTATTGGGCAGCGAGGCGATGTCTACGACGGGCTACGCCTACGCTATTGCATCATTACATTTCTCGATTGGGTAGAGATGCCGATTTCTACCTTCATGACCTGGTTTCTGGACAGTGTTTTCTCACCTTCACTGCCGATGCAAAAATGTCCATTCAACAAAATTGTAATAAAAGTAAATTCATACCTTTAAATTTACACTTTTCTGCATAGTTTGAAGATTCATTTCCAATTAAAATAAGCGTATACTTCAACAAGTATTAGGGGTAAAAAGTGCAAGAACTGATTGATTCTGACTCCTGTTAGCGATAGCGGGGCGATTAGCCCATTCTGACTTCTGAATTCTTCTTCAAGGACATTTGCCAGTGAAAAAAAAACTAGGTATTCTTGTTGTCGATGACCATCAATTAATTTTGACTGGAAAACTCAACTATTAAATGTACAAGAACAATCGGAGATATCATCAGCAACTTTCGGAAATGGAAATGCGGGTAATTTAACTGTACAAGCGGATAAAATTAGCCTGATTGGTTCAAACGGTGGGTTATTCACTGGTATAACATCATCAGTTTACGAAGGGGCTAATGGTAAAGGTGGTGATATAGATATTACTACCAATAATCTTGATATAAGTGATGATGCCCAAATTATCTCCGGCAGCCTCGGTACGGGTGAAGCTGGAGATATTAGAATTAAGGCTAATTTTATCGAAATTACTGGTAAACTCAGCGCGATCGCTTCTTCAACAAATGCGGGTAATGGTGGTAACATAAACCTCAATATCGCTGATTTATTACTGTTGCGCGGTGGCGCTTTCATTTCCACCACCGCAGGTAGAAGCCAAGCTGGTGGCGATGGCGGTAATATCAGTATCAACTCTAAATTCATCGTTGCCATCCCCAAGGAAAACAGCGATATTAAGGCCAATGCATACACTGGTTCAGGTGGAAAAGTCCAAATTAACTCTCAAGGGGTCTTCGGTATCGAGTCGCGTCCAAAGCCAACTGAAAAAAGTGATATTACTGCAAGTTCCGAATTAGGCGTTTCAGGTATAACAAATATTAACGCACCCGATACCACTTCCATTCAAAACAGTTTCACCGAATTATCTCCAAATGTCATCGATACTAACGCCCTGATCGCTAATAGTTGCATTTCACGCAGTCCCAAACAAGAGGGTACATTTTTTATCACAGGTTCTGGTGCTTTGCGTAATAGTCCAGGGGATGAATTAATTACAGTATATTCAACTGGTGAAGTGCGTAATATTGAACCAACATCGCGGACTTGGAAAAAAGGCGATGCAATAGTTGAACCACAAGGGCTTTATCGACTTGCTGATGGACGCTTGGTACTCAGTCGAGAATGTGATTAAAAAGGTATGAAACTTTATTATTAGCTCTATGTTAGATTTCTTATGTCTAAACCAAAAATTTTGCAAGAAGGACAGAGTTATACTTTTCGTTCTTACTTCGAGTTACCTTATGAAACAGAAGATATTTTAGCTGAATTGGGTTATAGCTTTTCACGGGTGCGTATGACTTTACCCTCTTCTGGACGTATACCAGAACGTTTACCTGAATTACGTCAGCAAATCGAGGAGTTGTTACCATTAGTAACTTTATCGAGCGAAACCGCACGTCGAGAAATTATGGTAGCACCAGTACTTTCGGAACTAGCGCGTTTTTGTAAGTGTCAAATGCGTTTAGAATATCCTCTTCAGGTAAGTTATCAACTCAAAGGTAATCTAGATTACTTACTGCGAAATACGAACACAAGTGAAAGAGGTAAAAATTTTCTGGTAGTTGAGGCTAAAAACGACGATTTGTCAAGAGGTTTTACTCAACTATCAGCAGAGTTAATCGCTTTGGCAATGGCAGAAGACCAAGATATTCTTTATGGTGCAGTTACAGTAGGTGATATGTGGCGTTTTGGTTTATTAGAACAACAGTCTCTTCATATTACTCAAGACATTACTTTGTATCGTGTGCCTGATGATTTGAATGTTTTAATGCAAATATTGATTGGAATTATTGAATAATAGTACCTTTGGCATAGTCAAATATATTCAAAGCCAATTACCGATCGCAATCATTGGTGCCCAATATGCCGGATGATCATACATAATATTAATACCTTCAGATGGTGGTAATTTCTTAGCATTAATCATTCTAATTTGGGCTGTTTGCAAAGCCTCGGCAATACTCATGCCAGCGTTGCGATAATTGGTGTAAAATGCTTTAACGAGTTCCGATGTCGATTGATCGTTAACACTCCACAAAGATGCGATCGCACTTTTAACTCCAACTTGCAATGCAACTCCAGCTAATCCTAGTGTGGCACGATCATCGCCAACTGCGGTTTCACAGGCAGTTAATGTGAGTAGTTCAACCCTATCTGATTTGCTGTTGAGGTTTCGGAGTGAGTCTTCTAATTGGCTGATGGTAAGTTTTTGGTTTTGCCCTGTGACAATGAAGGTGTCTTCAGGAATGATGCCAAATTGAGCATGACTAGCGATGTGGACAATGGGATATGTCGTTTTATCAAGTTTTTGCTGAAAACTTTCGGGGAGAAAATTGTCGTCGATGAGACCAGTATGATTGGGGAATATCTTTTCAACTGCACTGATTTCATCGGGAACCGCAAAAAGCTGTTCAAAAATCTTACCGTCGATAGTTGCTTCCTTTGTCAAACCCAAAATTAACGCTTTTTGCGTACTGCGTTGACCTCCGGTCGGTCGGAGACCATCGCCTAATTTTGGTGTGTTAAGTCGTAAACTGGGGGTTGTAGCAACTGCGTAGGTTTCGACTAAATATTTTTGTTGTTGGCTGTCATAAAGTGCCGCCATTGGAACGCTACGCAAAAACCCATCTTGAATAAATACCAAAGTTTTCACTTTCTCCGGTTTGATATCCTCAGCAAAGGGGCGAATTATCCAATCATAAAGCTGTGCCGCAATTGTTGTATCGTAGTTAATTTCTTCTTTTTTAATTAGTCCTTGGCGAAACTCGGCAATTTTTTTCTGTAGGGTGTCCCTGCTAACTGTTTTGTCACCTTGTTTATTAGAGTCTTCAATCCACTTAAATTTGGTTGCCTGATTGGGTAACTGCAATAATATCCCGGTTTTGCCATTCAAAATTATTGAACTCAAAAACCCAGTATTCTTAAAGGCTACACTATTATCTTCGAGGAGTTCGCCCACCTGTTTGGGATTCAACCCACTCAAAATGCAATCATTGCCAAAATAATTTTGTAATTCTGCGAGTTTCAACGCATCGATGGTGTTAACTACTTTCGCTAGTTCTTCTGCACGTCTTTCGTCTCCAATTCCCCTAATTCCTAGCAAATCGAGCCGCGACTGTGCTAATGTCCGGTATAATGGTCGAACGACATCACGAAAGTCAAACTGTACATCCCGTTCAGCAGTCAAAATATCCTGGCGGATATCTTCTAAGGTATCAAATGCTCTTTGATAAGATGCGATCGCTTCTTCTTTTCGCTTTTGTTTATCTAAAATCCGTCCGGCTTGCCACTCCCACAAATACAAGCTATCTTTTGCACTCAACTTGCTGTCTGCTGCGATAATCGCAACCTGGGTATATTTTAATGCTTTTTCATTATCTGGGCTACATTCCCACCAATGACCCAAAGCCCCATTAGAGTAGGAAATTAGGCGATTATCTTGTAATCTTTTACTTGTTAATACTGATTTTTTGAGCAAATTCAATGCTTCGTTGTTACCAGATAAAACCTGCTGAGTTGAACAGTAGGTAAAGGGTGAAGTTCCTTTAGTACCGCGCTGCAAGTATGCTAAATCAATTTCCCCATAGACTTTTATAGCTGAATCAGGCAAAGCTTCGAGAACTTTTAAAGCATCCTTAAGGGTTTTATTGAACTCCTGATCATTAATAAATTTACTCTTATTTGTCTGCGAACCCAACTGAATTAAATTTAATAATCCCCGCATCTCTGCTAAGGGTTGTTTTTCGTTGCGGGAGAATTTTACACTATCCTGAAAATATTGATGGGCTTTATCGTAGTCTTCTCCAGACTTTTTAGTAAATTCTTGTTCTTTGCTAAAGATACCAGCCTTATTTGCAGAATCGGCTTGTAACTCTCGCAATTGACCGCGACTTTTGTAAGCATTGCCTAAACTATTAAACACCAAAAATTTAGATTCTGGTGCAACTTGTTGCGCTGTGTCTAAATACTTAATTGCTTGGTCGTAACTTCCAATTAAGCGATATGCTTCACCGAGAATACCCAAAGCCGCAACTTGACCGCGTTTGTCGTTATATTTGGTAGCAATTTGTTCAGCACTTTCCGGAGTGCATTTTATTTCCTGACTTGGTTGATTTTTGGAGTTTTTCGACTTATCTGCCAGTTGACCACATAAAAGTGCGATCGCTTTGCGAGGTTGCCCCAAATTGCTGTAAACTTGGGCAAGTTCTGACTTCATGCGTCCGACTTGCTCGATATTTTCTACTATACCATAGTCATGAATTGCTGCTGATAGAGATGCGATCGCTGCTTTATTTTCTCCTATTTGTTGGTAGGCACGTGCCAAGTTTTCATTCACAACCGCCGTAACTGATAGATTATTTTTATCCTGATTTAATGCCTCTTGCCACTGTTTTATCGCCTTAAAAAAATCCCCAGCATTATAGTCTTTAATTCCTTGTTCAACTAGGGTACTCACATTTGGAGTTTGTGCAGATACGACTTGTCCAAACAATAAACAAATTACGAGGCTTCCCAAAAATAATACTTTAATCAATCGATGACGATTTAGTTTTTGGTATTGCTGGGTAAACAGAAGAGGCTTGCATCGCTTAAACTTCGGTAGTCGTAAAAGCTTAGAGAGTAAGAGTTTGAGATATTTATTTGAGTATTTCATATTTTAATTCAGCTAGTGATAGTTAGTGTTCGGAGATCTCCCCAACCCACGCCACTTGCTCCACTTGGGGAGACCCCAAGACCGCAGTGGCTCGCCTTTTTAAGGGGGCTAATACCTCTTTTACCCCCTTTTTAAGGGGGTCGCCGGAGGCGGGGGGATCTTAACCTAAGCATATTGGCACATATAACGAAAGTAGCATACACAGTTTTCTGCAAAATGTCACGCACAATCATGCGATCGCACCAGACAATTTATGCAACTATATGTGCATAAATGGTGAAGGCATTATTTAGTCATCTCCCTTAATCTGAGTATTAAAGGAACGGTTAATGAATCGAAAAACACAAAAACCATAAATTTATCAACCGTTGCTGATGAAAATCTCTTGACACTCCCCTGGCTAAAGCCGAGGGGATTCTTTAATCAAAGACATGACTTGCTCATCCAGGATTACTCCAGCATGAGTAGTGGTCTCATCTCCTAAAGCGTTGCTTGCATCAAGTGCAAAGGTTCCAGTATGCCCTACTGTACCCAATCCTCGACTAAGGATATTTCTGGCTGCGTTTTCATCCCTGTCCATCACACAACCACACTTACAAACGTGCGTTCGAGTTGATAGAGTTTTTTTAACAATTTCACCACAGCGAGAGCATTCCTGGCTTGTGTATTGCGGATTAACCGCAACTGTTACGCGCTTAAATACTTTTGCGAAGTATTCAATCCAAACACGAAACTGATACCAAGAAGCATCGTTAATAGACTTGGCTAAACAATGATTTTTCACCATATTCT
>JBBSCU010000216.1:0-9880 GCA_038249935.1 Chroococcales cyanobacterium | reverse complement strand
ATGTCGAAGTCTTATTTTGATACAGATAATAACGGACACAAACCTTTTGAGTTACCGGGAGCAAGACCACACTACAACCCCGATCGCCCCGGACAGGTAGAGCATATTTTTCTCGATCTAAGCTTAGATATCCCTAAGCAAAGCTATCAGGGTAGTTGTAGCATTAGCCTTTTACCAATTCGTAATGGCATTGATCGATTGACTTTGGATGCTGTCAACCTGAATATCGAGTCTGTGCAGGTGGACGAAGTGCCACAAAATTTTGACTACGACGGGGAACAGCTTTCTATCCAACTTTCGGAGGCGACCCAAATTGGTAAATGCTTGCTAATTGCGATCGCCTACTCGGTAACAAAACCACAACGCGGCATTTATTTTATTCAACCAGACAAGAACTACCCAAACAAGCCCACTCAAGTTTGGACTCAGGGCGAAGACGAAGACTCTCGCTTTTGGTTCCCCTGCTTTGACTATCCCGGACAACTGTCTACTTCGGAAATTCGCGTTCGTGTTCCCAACCCTCTGGTGGCTATTTCTAATGGCGAACTGATTGACACCACAGAAGATGGTGATTACAAAATCTACCATTGGTCACAGCAACAAGTTCATCCTACCTACTTAATGACTTTGGCAGTAGGTGACTTTGCGGAAATTCGGGATGAGTGGAACGGCAAACCAGTCACCTACTACGTAGAAAAGGGACGGGAAGAAGATGCTAAACGCAGCATGGGGAAAACTCCCCGGATGATCGAATTTTTGAGCCAAAAGTATGGCTATCCATATCCTTTCCCAAAATACGCTCAAGTTTGCGTCGATGACTTCATCTTTGGCGGCATGGAAAACACCTCTACAACCCTGTTAACAGATAGATGCTTGCTGGATGAACGCGCCGCTTTAGATAACCGTAATACTGAAAGTTTAGTCGTCCACGAACTCGCGCACCAGTGGTTTGGTGATTTAGTGGTAATTAAGCATTGGTCTCATGCTTGGATAAAGGAAGGAATGGCTTCCTATTCTGAGGTGATGTGGACAGAACAGGAATATAGTCTCCAAGAAGCAGCTTACTATCGTTTATTGGAAGCTCGTCGTTACATTAGTGAAGATAGCAGCCGTTACCGCCGACCGATGGTAACGCACGTTTACCGGGAAGCTATTGAACTTTACGATCGCCACATCTACGAAAAAGGGTCTTGTGTTTATCACATGATTCGATCCCAATTGGGAGATGAATTGTTTTGGCAGTCCATCCAAACATTTGTCCAAGATAATGCCCACAAAACCGTAGAAACAATAGACTTACTCAGGGCGATTGAAAAGGCAACCGGACGTAATTTTTTGTTCCTCTTTGACCAATACGTTTATCGTGGTGGTCATCCAGATTTTAAAGTAGCTTACTCTTGGGATGGCGATGCTAATTTGGCAAAAATTACAGTAACTCAAACCCAAGCTGCTGAAGATAAAAATGGCAGCAAGGATTTGTTTGATCTAAAAATACCTATTGGTTTTGGCTATACGCAACAGGAAGCGAAGAGTGAGGAGTTAGGAGTGAGGAGTGAGGAGTTAGGAGTTAAAAATAATTCTAAAATCATAACTCCTAATTCACTACTGAAAACTTTTGTAGTGCGGGTAAATGAACGTGAACAAAGCTTCTACTTTCCCCTAGAAAATAAGCCCCAATTTATCAGCTTTGATGTTGGAAATAATTACCTAAAAACAGTAACTTTAGAGTATGCAATACCGGAGTTAAAGGCACAGTTAGAATTTGATCCCGATCCGATCTCGCGCATTTATGCAGCCGAAGCTTTGGCGAAAAAAGGTGGGTTAGAAGCAACAAAAGCACTATCTACGGCGCTAAAAAATGACCCATTGCGGGGTGTACGTGTGGAAGTGGCGAAACAACTAGCCCAAATTAATTTAGACCAAGCCTTTGATGGCTTAGTTCCTGGGTTAAAAGATAAAAATGCTTACGTGCGACGAGCTGTAGTAGAAGCACTTGCTCAAATCAAAACTGCTGAAAGCTATAAAGTTGTGAAAGGGCTGTTGCAAAAAGGCGATCCCAGCTACTACGTGGAAGCAGCAGCTTCTCGTGTGATCGGAGCGATCGCCTCATCAAACTTGGAAGAAAAACCCAAAGAAGACAAAGTATTAAAGCTGCTGAAAGGCGTTTTAGAAGAAAAGGCGGGTTGGAATGAAGTCGTGCGGAGTGGTGCGATCGCTGGTTTAGCCGAATTCAAAACCTCGGAAGCAGCTTTAAATCTGCTGATCGAATACACCAAACTCGGTGTACCACAACCCCTACGTTTAGCCACAATTCGCGCTTTAGGAAAGATTTCTGTAGGTCAAAGTCCAGTTAATTTGGAACGGATTCTAGAAAAATTAACAGAACTAGCCAAAGAAACCTTCTTTTTAACGCAAGTGTCAGTAGCAGCAGCATTAGGACAAATGGAAACACCCAAAGCAGTGGGGATTTTGCGATCGCTAGTCGAACAAACAGCCGATGGGCGTGTACGTCGCTATGCTGAAGAAGAAATTTCTAAGGTGCAAAAAAACATTGGTTCAGAAAAAAACCTGCGTCAATTGCGTGAAGATTTCGACCAACTCAAACAACAAAACCAGGAATTGAGAAGCCGTTTAGAAAACTTGGAGGCCAAATCTAAATAGCAGGTAATTGGTAATTGGTAATTGTGGTAAAAGCACTACCAATTACCCAGCAATTCCAAATTCAAAATTTGATGCTTCTGAAACCCTTACACCAAGAGGAGTTAACAATTATTAACAATTTGAGTAATGGCTGAAATGGCGTAAAATCGTTCTGAATTTATTTTTGCTGACCAATTACCAAGGTTTTAGTTAACGCTGTAATTTTTATCGTGGAGACATAGAATATTTTATTTTCCACTTAAATACAAGGTATAAATAAACATAATACTAAGAACCCGGACTGCTGTGAGAAGTCCGAGATATTGTAAGCATTTTTATGTTTAATTGAAGTTGTGTATATAGATAAATATTTATATCTACATAAAGTATAGTTAAGAAAATATAAAATCATCTGAAACTTGGAAAAGTAGTTGTAGTTTTATAAAGTATAATTAAGAATAAAGATAAATAAATCTAGGCACTACTATAGGCTCAAATCGCCTCGAGCAGCATCCCAAAAGGGTAAAGTTCTAGTTGTTTTAGATAAAAGACTACCGTTATCCTGTAACTGCAACTAATTTGTGGGTCAGGAGACAAGAAATCATTGTAAATTTCCCAGTTGAAGAGGCAATAAAGGTGTGGGTCAGTATCAACCTGCCGAGCTAAAACTCTATAATCCAGATGCGATCGCTCGCTACTATAGTTACCGTCCCTGGCTAGGCTGGGGGCGACTGCTGAGAATTATCTGGTCTTTTGCAGGATTTATATTTAGTCTGAAGTGGGACGAATGGCAAGATAAAGTTGAGCAGAACAAGGGTAAACGAGCTATCCAGTTGCGAGAACTGCTCACCCGCCTCGGCCCGACTTTTATTAAAGTTGGTCAATCGCTTTCCACTCGACCTGATCTAATACGCAAAGATTTCTTACAAGAACTGGTGAAGTTACAAGACCAGTTACCACCTTTCGATAATGCGATCGCTTACCAGATTATTGAAACTGAACTAGACCGTCCTATTCACGAAAGTTTTAGTGAGTTGTCACCCAACCCAGTAGCTGCTGCTAGCTTGGGTCAAGTATATCGTGGCCGTCTGATCAGCGGCGAAGAAGTTGCAGTAAAAGTCCAACGCCCCAACTTGCGCCCGATTCTCACACGCGACCTCTACCTATTCCGGTGGGCGGCGAGTTGGGTAGCTCCTTGGTTGCCTCTCAATCTTGGACACGACCTAACTTTAATCGTAGACGAGTTTGGCACGAAGTTATTTGAAGAAATCGACTATATTAATGAAGGCCGCAACGCCGAAAAATTTGCCAGCAACTTCCGCAACGACCCGCAAGTTAAAGTTCCAGGCATTTACTGGCGTTATACTAATACCCACGTTTTAACCCTGGAATGGATTAATGGCTTCAAGCTGACAGACACTAAACGCATCCGTGAAGCAGGTTTAGACCCAGAGACAATCATCCAAATTGGCGTTACCTCAGGATTGCAACAGCTTTTGGAACACGGCTTTTTCCATGCTGACCCCCATCCAGGCAATTTGTTTGCTGTACCTGATGGTCGTATGGCTTATATTGACTTCGGCATGATGGATCAGTTGGAGGAAACCACTAAAGAAACACTGGTGGATGCCCTAGTACATTTGGTGAATAAAGACTTCACCGACTTAGCTGAAGATTTTGTAAAATTAGGGTTTTTGACTCCAGACACGAATATTTGCCCGATTGTGCCAGCATTAGAAGCGGTGCTAGGAAACGCCATTGGTAAAAACGTCAAGGATTTTAACTTCAAAACTATTACCGATGAGTTCTCGGAACTGATGTACGAATATCCTTTCCGAGTCCCGGCAAAGTTTGCTTTGATTATTCGTTCCCTTGTTACGCAAGAAGGTATTGCTCTTAGCCTCAACCCAAATTTCAAAATTGTTGAAGTGGGTTATCCCTATATAGCACGGCAGTTGCTGACAGGAGAATCGCCCCAATTACGGCGACGATTATTGAATGTGTTATTTAAAGATGGTAAATTTCAGTGGCAGCGATTAGAGAATTTGATTGCGATCGCTCGTACTGATAGCAACTTTGATGTATTGCCCACAGCGCAGATGGGATTCCAATTTTTAATGTCGGAAGAAGGCAAGTTTCTCCGGCGACAACTAGTGCTTGCGATCACCGAAGATGACCGCCTCCACACCGAAGATATCCAACGTCTATGGAACCTGGTTAAAGATGACCTAAAACCGGATCGTTTATTAAATATAGCGATCGGCATTTTAACAGAGTTATCCAGAGAAGGCGCAGCTGCTATCCTCCCAAAAGCGACATCCCTTGCGCCTTTTGTTGAAAACCAGTCAGCAAACAAAAAGTAAAAAATCTTTAATATAAATTAGGAGTTTTAATGTACTATTTTCCTGTGCAACCGCCTTATTTTCTGTTACTTGTTGGCTTTTTGACAGCATTAACATCCGGTTTGGCATTATCTGGCACTTTGAAAGCAATTATGCAGAAATGGCCAAGCGAACGCACAGAAAATACTAAACCGCGTTCCTCACTGAAACAATTACTTATACCCTTTATTGGCATAACTGCTGGTACTTGTCTATTTCTATCTTCCGGCTTAGAGATATTTGGCTTTCCTTCCTCATTGGCTTTAGGAGTGGGTCTACCAATTAGTCTGTTTACTTGTTTATTAGTTTGGTTGCAGTTGGGAAGTATGATGACCTTTATAGAACGCGAAGGTATGCAATCTCTAGATTTAGATTCTATGCCATAGATTTAAAACAATATGGTTGAATTCTGATTAACTGAACTGTATTGGTATCTAGGACACTTTACTAATATACAAATCAATCTAAAAGCTCACCATCAATGGTGAGCTTTTATACTTCTGGTATGAGGATTTGTTAAGGCTTTGTAGAGATACAATTAATCACGTCTTCACATCTGTTAGGGCTTGAATGGGATTTAGTAATCGGATAATAATACGTATTATTACAGTAGTCAGTACCCACATTACATATGTAAATATAGTGTTTGATTGAAATCGGAGCAAGCTGTATAACACTGCTGTCTTTAAACGTATTTTTGATATTAGTTTCAGCCAAATTTTATTTAAAAAATAAAACCTGATGAACCAAGAAAAACCAGATGTTTGTTTTTGTAGTTTAGCTTTGGGTAAAAGATATCGCTCTCATGCTTTCCTATTAGCTCAAGATATTGAAAAACATTCTCCGGGAGTGTACTTAATTGTCTTAACAGACAAGCCACAAGAATTTAAAAAACATCCTAATGTTTTAGCATTTAAACATGAACAACAGAGCATTGGTTGTTACCACGATAAAAGGTTTGTAATTGCCAAAGCAATATCACTGTTTAATACTTGTATATTTGTCGATGCAGATATCAGAATATTAGATAAGTTACAACCAGACATAAAATGCCTTCCTGGTATAACAGCAAGAAGTTGTACCAGTATTGTCAAACACAATCAAGAATATATTAATTCCGTAAATGATGCTTATAAAGCAAACAGAATTAGAGATTTGGACATTCTGAGCAAGCTAGCACAAAAGCTAGAACTGGATTTAGAAGATACTAATATCCAGTTTGTGATGGAAATGTTATTTGTAGTTACAAGGCAAGATGGGGATGAAATCGAATTTCTCAAGCACTGGGAAACCATTGCACTTTACTGTGAGTTAAATGGTTTCTATGGTGCTGAGGGTTATGCAATCGGATTAGCTGCTGCTAAGGCTAAATTACCAGTTCGATGGGATGCTATGGACGGTATTGTTTATTTCAAGGATTGGGTAGAATCCCAGAAAATCAAAAAGGGACAAGCAAAGACAGATGAAACGCTGATATATTTTCAACAGCACGAAGCGATTGAGTACCGCCAAAATTCAATTTTCCAAAAGCTGGTACGTAAACTAGATAAATTTATCGGCTATTACTATCGTTCATTGTGCTTAAGACTTGCGACATTGAGTAATTTTGATTTTTATTACCGATAACATATTGCAAAAACAATCTGTTCGAGCTTACTAAAAACTTCAATATGACAAACTTCGTAGAAAGTTTTAAAAATTCAACCCGAAAAACGAGAAAAGACTTAAATCGCAAACTCATGTATTTGCGTATCAAAGATAAGAATTTTACAATCATTTCTAATGACTGTTGGGGTGGGGAAGTCTACAAAGATTTAGGATTAGAGTACACAACTCCTTTTGTTGGGATACGCCTGTTTGCTCCCTGTTATATCAAACTTCTCAAAAATATCAAGGAGTATATTGAATCTCCTCTTACCTGGACTAATGTTTCTCGTTATAATTCAGTTAATCAAGAACGAGAAAAACGATTTTTTCCGATTGGTTTATTAAGAGACGATGTAGAAATTCATTTTTTTCATGAAGCGAGTGAGGCGCAAGCACAGGAAAAATGGAATAGACGGGCAAAAAGAATAAATTGGGATAATCTTTTTATTAAATTTGCAGGTGATAAAGATTTGTGCAATGAGCAACTTATAGAAGAATTCGACAAATTAGACTTTCCTCATAAAATCTGTCTCACTGCCAAAGAATATTCTCAACTCAAATCTACCGTATTTGTTAAAAATTATGTGATAAATGGAGCAACTATGTATGACATTTCCAGAAAGGATTTTGATGTTGCTGGTTGGCTCAACAAAGAAGGTGGACAATTTTCAACTGTGCAAAGGCTAATAAATAAGCTGATTTAACTGCACAGCTTTGCTATATTATTAATACCCATTAATTCTATCCTTAAAATTACGATACTTTAGCTTAATGTTGTTAACTTTTTGCTGAATGAAACTACTAGTAGACTTTTGTAGAAGCATTAACTTGCTTGGGTGCGTAAAGCGTTGAGGACGTTTTTCAGGTGATTTTAAATAGCGATAATACAAGAAAACATCGCGGTAAGGAATATTAACATCTTCACCCCCACAAAGCCTCGTAAAATCAGAAGAAGATACACTCATATAGTGTAAATATGTCAGCTTCCGCCCTTGGTCATAGAGGATATTATCTACCACATCAAATTTAGAACCCCAGTGATTACCAGTTGCTTGTTCGCAGTCATGGCAAGCAAAGTTATAATATGAGATACCACTTCTCAACACCATGTAGTTAAATAAAGATTGGTCAGGTGCCAAAAAAGCCATAACATCAGCTTCACCTGATATTAATTTGTCAAGTAAATCGGATCTTATAGCTGTAGAAAAAATATTTTTCTTAGTAGCAAACCAACCAGCACAAAATACTCGCGTCTGCAAGTTTTCTGAGTTAAAAATTTGCTGTATATGCTCTACAGAGCCATCGAAAATAAATTTTAATTCAGACTTATATTGAAAATCATTGACTACCCAATCAAATGTATCTAATTTTTCATATACATAATCTATTGGCCTCATTAATAACGTATCTGCATCAAAATAAATAAATCTATCAAAAGGCCCATCTACAGCGCAAAATTTGCGGTGCATAGGTAATTCATAGAGTTCTGGAAAGCCCCATTCTCGCCAAGTTTTTTGCGCTCTGGGATAATTTTTCCATATCTGGGTGGCAAAGTTATCCCAGTAAGCTATAGAATCAGAGTCTTCAAATAAGGTAACATTATCTCTAGATGCAATCTCTACCTTTACTTTGTCTAGCCGTTCATTATATGGAAGTATACAAATAGGAATTTTCCTACCAGCATTAGCTTCTATACTGTTGAGCAATGCAACTAGTTGGTCATACACAACATCATTCGCTAAGATGTAAATACCATCAATCATTGGGATACTCCTAATATTAAGTACGGGCAGCAACAAAAGGAAATAAACGGCGAGTTAGTTTGGAAAAGAAGGCAAATTTACCTTCATGGAGGTAGCGGTAGTGTTCCCACAATTGCCAGTAGGGACTACCAGCTTTCATCCGCGTGCCAGCCCAGTGGAGATATTTTAGTCGTTTTCCTCGGTCATAGAGGGCGTATTCTTGCTGTTGAAAACTTTGCGAACCTGCCCAACTACCAGGGCCTCCACCAGGAATTTTGACGAGATTACCACGTTTGGAAATTAGTTTGAGTACAAGATAATTTAGAATTGGTTGGTCTGTAACTCCTTCAGAAAAATCGAAATATTCGCGGTGTATTGCACATTCGCGCAAAGCTTCATCCATCTGTTGTTCGGTAATAATTCCTTTTCTCGAAGCCCAAAAGCCGCTGTTGAAAACATCTTGGAGTTGAGCATCGGAAAAAATTTGCTGCTCTTTCACAAATGGGGAAAAGATATTTCGCAGCTTGTCATTGGCATGATGGTAATCACAACAGAAGAAATCGACTTCTGAAAGCTTGTCTAAATTGTCGGCGATTTTTTCAAAAACGACAATATCCGTATCAATATAAATAAATTCATCTAAAGGGCCAAACCACGTCACCAGTTTACGCATTTTGTTGGGTAAGGCAAGGAAATCTCGATCAAAAATTTCTCCGATGCGTTTGGTAAATGTATCAATAAGATCCAAATCTGGGAAAATTTGGACGTTGTGTAAGGTAGCAAGCTGTTGTGCTACTTTGTGGTAATTGTCATTAAAAGGTATGAGATAAACGGTTACTTCTGGGTCAAAGTAACGAATGCTATTGAGTAAAGCGATCGCATTATCGATAACACGATCATTGGCAACAATATAAATTCCTCTGCTCATAAATTATCCTTGGTTAATTAACTTAATTTTTTGCAAAGCTCTTGTAAGTAAATTTGGTGTTGGAGCGTCATTATAACTCTTAGGAGGATTTTTAAAGACTGGACGCTTCTCTGGTTCGTGCAAATAACGATAGTAGAGAAATAAATCTCGATAGGGAAATTCAATATTTTCTCCAGCACAGACTGCTTGATTGATATTAGGAGGAATACCAATGTAATGGAGATAAGTTAGTCGATTACCTTTGTCATAGAGAAGATGTTCTCGTTCCTCGAAGTGCTTAGAGGTGGCAGAGCATCCTGTTTTTTCATTATCTGGTAGTTGCCGAGCAAAGTTATAAATAGAAAGATTAGACCTCATTACCATGTAGTTTATCAGTGGTTGTTCTCCAGCCCCGCTATACAAAATTTCCGCTTCCCCATTTTGTAAATTTGATATCAGCCAATCTCTTTGTTCAGAGTTAAAAATTCCCCGTTTTGCCCCATAGAAGCCTGAGCAAAAGATTTCAGAATCAAGGCGTTTTTGCTCGAAAATTTCTAGTAATT
>JBBSCU010000215.1:0-9939 GCA_038249935.1 Chroococcales cyanobacterium | reverse complement strand
CCGCCTCAGAATGAATTCTGAGTCTAATAGCGAAAGTCGTCTAAAGGCGACTGAGAAAAGGTTATAGTCCGTTTTAACGGACTTTAGCTATTAGCCTGGAACTTTAGTTCTGGGCGGTTTATGTCTAGAATGAAATAGCCCCAGATTTTAACGAGCTTTTACCAGAAGATATCCTAAATGATTTTGACAGGTTTAATTTAAGCGATTGTTAATCAATATCATTCCTGTTCTAAAATCCTTAAAATACTTTTCAAACATCCTCTAGAGCGATCGCTTACAATCATTATTGATTGCTTAAGCATTGGTAAAATTACTTTGTCTGATATTGGCGTAAAAAACATTGATTTGACAAACTCTCGTCAAGTAGCATTTATGACTTTACGAGATGTTCACAAGGGAGCTTATGTTGATGTTGCCTTAGACAGAATGCTGCAAAAAGTTAATTTGCTGGATAGCGATCGCCGTTTAGTAACAGAATTGGTTTATGGCAGCGTCAGAAGGCAGCGTACCCTCGATGTTCTCATTGATCAATTTGCCAAAAAGAAATCTCACCAACAACCACAAGACCTCCGCACCATCTTACATCTCGGCTTTTACCAACTGCGCTATCAACAGCGGATTCCCGCCTCGGCTGCTGTTAATACTACCGTCCAACTCGCTAAAGAAAACGGTTTTTCTGGACTCACGGGTTTTGTTAACGGTCTATTGCGCCAGTATCTGAGAACAGCAGGGGGGCAGAGGGGCAGAGGGGCAGGGGGCACGGGGCAGGGAGCAGAGGAGAAAAATTCATTGTTACTTCCCCAATGCCCAATGCCCAATGCCCAATGCCCAATCCCCAATCCCCAATTTGATCCGTTACAACTCCCAGAAAACCCAGTAGAACGCTTGGGCATTTTACACAGCTTTCCTGACTGGATTATTCAAGTGTGGTTAGAACAACTCGGTCTAGCTGAAACAGAACAACTGTGTGAATGGATGAACCAATCGCCAACAATCGACTTGCGGATCAACCCACTTCGCACTTCCATCGAGGAAGTTGAGATGGCGTTGCAATCTGCTGGTATTTCGGTGAGGCGTGTTCCTTATTTACCCCAAGCCTTACGATTGATTGGTAGTGCTGGGTCAATTCAAAAACTGCCTGGTTTTGGCGAAGGTTGGTGGACTGTACAAGATAGTAGCGCCCAATTGGTAAGTCATTTGCTCGACCCGCAACCAGGTGAAGTGGTAATTGATGCTTGTGCTGCACCAGGAGGCAAAACAACGCACATTGCCGAGTTAATGGCAGATAAGGGGAAAATTTGGGCTTGCGATCGCACTGCTTCTCGTCTTCGCAAACTTCAAGAAAATTATCAACGCCTAAGTTTACAATCTATTCAAATTTACACTGGCGACAGCCGCAACTTAGCTCAATTTAAAAACACCGCCGACCGCGTATTATTAGATGCCCCATGTTCTGGCTTGGGAACTATGCACCGTCATGCTGATGCACGGTGGCGACAGACACCAGAATCCGTCCGGGAACTTTCGACGCTGCAAAAAGAATTGTTAACACATACATCAACTTTTGTAAAATCTGGTGGTGTAATAGTTTATGCCACTTGTACATTGCATCCAGCAGAAAATGAACAAGTGATTGCGGCATTTTTAGCTGAGTCACCTGATTGGCAAATTGAGTCTCCCAGCAGCGTTGAGTTACCTAATTGCGACTATATTACGCCTCAAGGTTGGTTTAAAGTTTGGCCACATCGTCAGGACATGGATGGCTTTTTCATGGTGCGCTTAAGAAAAACCAATAATTCCGAGTGAATACTGTTTAGGATTGTACGATTTGGTGGAGGTCTGAATCTACCAGAGGAGGCAGCAATGGTGACTGATTCAAATGTGAAAAACTTAATTAAAATCTTGATTGGAGCAGCCTGGATCGATGGCAAAATCCAACCAGAAGAACGGCAATATTTGCGTGAAATTGCTCAAGCAAAGGGTTTGGCTAACGATCCAGAAATTAAACCTTGGTTGTACGAATTAGTTTCTGTACAGCCAAAAGAATGCTATGAGTGGGTGGAGGAGTATTTAGGCGATCGCCCCAGCCTTGAAGATTGCGAAAATCTGATTGAAGCCATCAGTGGCTTAATTTATAGCGATGGTGATGTTGCGATCGAAGAAGCCAGACTCCTGACAGAGTTGCAGGATATAGCAAAGCCCAATGGCTCAACTCAATCAGCTCACACTTTACTGCTTAAACAAATTCAAAAGCTTTACCGTCGTTGGGTTGAAGTGCAAAGCTAATCATAGTCAAAAGTCTATAGTTTAATGACTAAGGACTAATGACTAATGACTAATGACTAAATTATGACTTCGGTTCACCCAGACCCGGAGTTTCTTCTTTATCAACTTTAGGCACAATATCAGGACGCTCTTTGCTTTCCCAACCTGCGGGACGTTTCGAGTTGTACCAAGCTATTGAACCAATGGTTACAGCAGCAATAAAACCAACGACATACACCAAGGTAAAAGCTAAGGGAAAATGATTACCACCTGTTGCGACTGAATCTGCTGCTTGCATTAATATGTGCATATTATCTTCTCCAATGTTAAGTAACACTACTTGACACACTATAAAATGAGCGTATCACTTAACATCCCCCCAGAGTTGAGTTTAACAAGAGAGGCAGGAGGCAGGGCAATACAGTTTGGTAAAAATATTGTAGGTTGGGTTGAAGCTTTGCGAAACCCAACAAACGCCGCAAAATGTTGGGTTTCGTTCCTCAACCCAACCTACACATTTTTATTTTTTGAGCTTAACCGAACTGTATTCGGGGACAAGGGAGAATAACTAATGCCTCACTACTGAGGCGGTCTAAGTCTATCCCGCCACGATGGTTGTGATGGTGAAGAACCAGAATTATTTGCAGGAGAAGACGAGCCCCGACTTTTGCGAGGCGGGGGAGAGTCAGATTCTACTCTTCGAGAGCGCCGCCGTGGACGAGATGATTCTGAGGAACTTGATTGTTCGGTGCGATCGCGTAGCCCGCCGTAGGCATCGCGCCTTCTCCGTCTTCGGGTATAGTTTTCTGGTTGCTGTTCTTCTTGAGAATATCTTCTTCTCCGTCTCCTAGATGAACCGCTATCCTCAGAATTTCTAGCACTTTCTGAGTCATCATCAGAAGAAATAGAACGATTCAGCACTTGTTTAGGCTTAATAGACTGGGCTTTAATGCTGCCTTTGCGACCTTCTAACTTGGGTCGTTGGGGAAACTTCTCTACAGGCATCCCCATTACCGCTTTTTCCATAAACTCGTGCCAGGTGTAAGCGGCACTGCTACTGCTGCCGTATGTAGGGCGGTTATCATCGTTACCTAGCCAAACCCCTGTCACCATCTGGGGAATATAGCCAATAAACCACAAATCGCGGGCTTCGTCGGAGGTGCCAGTCTTGCCAGCAACTTGTCTATTACCTAATTGAGCAGCAGCACCAGTCCCCCCTTCGACAACGTTGCGTAGCATCCAAGTCATGATGGCGGCACTGTCAGTGTCAAGGACGCGTTTAGACTTGAATTTAGCTGACCAGATCACCTGACCTTGGCGGTTGATGATGCGGCGAACACCATAAGGCTCTCTGTGCAATCCAAGAGTAGCAAAGCTGCCGTAAGCGCTGGTCAATTCTAGAAGATTCACTTCATTTGAGCCGAGAGCTAAGGAATAGGTAGGCTTGAGTTGAGATTTTATCCCCATGTCATGGGCAAGTTTAATCGTTGGCTTAAATCCCACATCAATCAACACCTTCACCGCAATAACATTAACAGAGCGGGTGAGGGCATCTCGGATGTTCATTGAACCCCGGAAGTTTTCACTATAATTTTTCGGTTCGTAACCATCTACGACAAAAGGTGCATCCTGGTAACTATCGTAGGGGCTTTTACCGCTAGCGATCGCAGTCGCATATACAAACCCTTTAAATGTCGATCCTGGCTGCCGTTGTGCCTGGGTAACGCGATTAAACTGGTTTTTACCAAAGTCTTTTCCCCCAACCATTGCTTTAACTTCACCACTGCGGGGGTCAACAGCGACTAAAGCTGCTTGCTTAAAGTTTTCCCAGCGTCCTTGATTTCGCAATGTTTTAGCGACTGCCTCTTCTGCCACTTTCTGCCAAGTTGGATTCAGCGTGGTTTCCACCACTAAACCCCCACTTGCTAGCACATCAGAGGAAACGTACTTCGGTAATTCCTTCTGGATGTAGCTGGTAAAGTAGGGCGATTGTACTTGCATTCGCTTGGGTAAACTGCTTTTGAGGGTTAGCGGTTCTTGGATTGCTTCTCGCTTTTGCTCTGGTGTAATTACTTTATCTTCTTGCATCCGTTGCAATACCAAGTCCCGCCGCCGTTTGGCAGCTGCTGGATTCTTGTCTGGGGCGTACAAGCTGGGGGCGGGAGCTAATCCGGCAATCGTGGCCATTTCTGCTAGGGAAAGTTTATCTGGCGATTTACTAAAATATACCCAGGCTGCATCTGCCACACCGTAAGCTCCGGCTCCCAAATAAACCAGATTCAGGTAACGCTCTAGAATCTGATCTTTGGTTAATTCTGACTCGATTTTTTGGGCGAGGCGAACTTCCTTGAGTTTGCGCCAGACTGTCTGCTCTTGTTTTAAAAAGAGAATCCGCGCTAGCTGTTGGGTGATGGTACTACCACCTTCTACCACATTTTGCGATCGCAAATTATTCAAACTCGCTCTGGCAATCCCTTGAAGATCAACTCCGTTATGTTGCTGAAATCTTCTATCTTCTGAGGCTATGAAAGCTTTTTTTAAATTATCTGGTATTTGCTCCAGCTTTAACTGTTCTCTGGTCGCTTCACCTTGTTGTTGTAATATGGTGCCATCGGCAGCTTTGATGGTCAGTGTTTGCTCTCTAACCACGGCTTTGAGATCAGCTTTATCTGGCAAAGTGCGATCTATTAAACCGATGCCGTAAATCAAGGCAACTATCCCACCACCTACACCTACACCCAAGCTTGCCCAAAACCATATACGACGATAAAGCGGTTTATTGTTATTTACCAGATTGGCTGTCATCCTAGATGGTAAGATTTTCATTTTACTTAATAACTGCCTCGCCTATGCCATAAGTGCTGGTGATCGGCTCTCATTTATAGATTCCTTATGTTGATGATGATTACCCAGGCGGCAATCCTAGTTCATTATGGTCAGAGTCATTCAAATTACCTGCCTTCCCTTATAACCACGATGAGTCAGCTTTAGGTTTATAGCACTACCTTGGTGTTAGTATAATATCCTATAAATAATTGACTGAATTCACCATAAAATAAAGTTTTTTACATTCAGTGAATTTAGTTTTGTAAAAGTACTGCAATTTTGATAACCATTCGGAATATAAAGACTATTGACATTTTTTGGAACAGATGCGGCAAAGTATCCGCAACAACAGTCTGAAAACAGCTTGCTTAAGCGAAGTGAGATGCCTGTCTTCAAAAGTTCACATCAGCCCAATATGCCGCTTCGACTTTTCGCGCCGACAGAATACGTCTATCCTAAAACTGTAAAAAGCGCCCTTGCCCTTGGTAGTAATATAGGTGATTCAAGGACAATTTTAGAAGCAGCTATAGAGACTTTAGCCCAAACGCCAGGTATTTTCTTAGAAACCAGATCCAGTTGGTATCGAACAAAAGCCTTGGGACCACCGCAACCAGATTACTTAAATGGCTGCGTCATATTGCAAGTAGAAATGCTACCCCAGCAGTTATTAGCAGCTTTATTAGAAATTGAGGAGCAATTTGGGCGTGTTCGTCAGGAACGTTGGGGGCCGCGAACCTTAGATTTAGATTTGTTATTATATCATGACTTAATCGTGGATACACCAAACCTCCAGATTCCCCATCCCAGAATGCGGGAGCGGGCTTTTGTGCTAGTACCACTGGCAGAAATTGCCCCAGATTGGATAGAACCAGTTTCTAAGTGTGTTATTAAAGAACTGCTCAAAGAGGTAGACTGTTCTGACGTACATTTAACGTAGAAAAACACTGATTTCACCTCTGTAATTACAGATAATTAAATATTACTATGCCATTAGGTAGAGAATTACCACAACTGCTAAAACAACGCTTGTTTTATAAAGGGCGCAAGTTTGATTTTGAAGTTAATCGCTTGCGTTTGCATAATAAAGCAGAAGGCGAATGGGAGTGTATTCGTCATCCTGGTGGCGCTCTAGCTGTACCAGTGACACCAGAAGGAAAACTTGTACTCGTGCGCCAGTATCGTTTTGCAGTTCAGGGACGGCTATTAGAATTTCCGGCGGGAACTGTAGAACCAAATGAAGACCCTTTAGAGACAATACAGCGTGAAATTCAAGAAGAAACTGGCTATAGCGCCCAAAAATGGCACAAATTAGGTGAGTTTTTCCTAGCTCCGGGTTATTCTGATGAGATTATTTATGCTTTTCTCGCTCAAGATTTGTCAAAGCTGGAGACACCACCCGCCCAAGATGCAGATGAGGATATCGAAACTGTATTTATGACTCCCGAAGAACTGGAGAAAGCGATTCTTCAGGGAGAGCCAGTAGATGCTAAATCAATATCTAGCTTTTTTCTAGCGCGTCCGTTTTTAGTTTAATCGCAATATGCTGCTAGAGTTAGCGATGCCTAAGCGCACATACTTACGCGTAGGCTTTGAATATGCTAACGAGATGTACTTTTTTTAGTAAATAATTACTTGGAATATTCAGTTTTTCCGGGGCATTTGCCAAAGCAGAAATACACAAAAAAGCCCATAGTTTGTTTTTAGTACAAGCTGCGATGCCTACGGCGGTTACTAAGCCTGTCGAAGTGCGGTAAAGAACGCAAATTTAATAACGTGCAATTCTTATTTAACTTGGAATGGTGCGTTACGCTCCGCTAACACACCCTACTTTTGCACTTTATTTAATCCACATTCCTAAACTACGCACCAAAGCTAATACTACTACGCAAGTGTACACAGTAAATTACTGAGGAAGACACGATGTCACATAGTCCAGGGTTGTATATTTTACTGGTCAGTGTTCATGGCTTAATCAGGGGACATAATCTGGAGTTAGGAAAAGATGCTGACACAGGTGGACAAACCAAATATGTAGTCGAACTTGCTTGTACATTAGCCAAAAACCCCCAAGTAGAACGAGTTGATTTAGTAACTCGTTTGGTGAGCGACCCAAAAATCAGCCAAGACTACGCTCAACCGATAGAAATTCTCACAGACAAAGCCCAAATTATTCGCCTTCCCTGTGGACCACGTCGCTATCTTCGCAAAGAAGTTCTCTGGTCGTATTTAGATACCTTTGCAGATGAATTGCTCAGATACATTCGCAAAGTTGGAAAAATCCCCAATGTTATTCACACACATTATGCCGACGCTGGATATGTAGGCTGTCGGGTCGCTGGCTGGTTAGGAACGCCGCTTGTGCATACTGGTCACTCCCTGGGACGCATTAAGCAGCAACGATTACTAGAACAGGGAACTAAACTGGAAGTTATTGAAGATCACTTTCACATTAGTACCCGCATTGATGCTGAAGAAACCACACTTGCCAGTGCAGCACTAGTCATCGCCAGTACTAATCAAGAAGTTGAGCAACAGTACAGCGTTTACGACCAATATCAACCGGAACGGATGGTAGTAATTCCTCCTGGTGTGACTCTAGAGCATTTTTACCCAGCCCCAGAGGATTGGCAGAATCCACCCATTTACCAGCAATTGCAGCGATTTCTTAAAGATCCTCAAAAGCCCATAATTATGGCGATTTCTCGCCCGGCTCTTCGTAAAAATGTGAGTAGTCTGATCAAAGCTTATGGCGAAGATCCTGAACTACGTAACCTGGCAAACCTGGTACTTGTGCTAGGAAAACGAGAAGACATTATGGCGATGGAATCGGGCCCACGCCAGGTCTTTATAGAAATCTTGCAATTAATTGATCGCTATGACCTTTATGGTTACATTGCCTATCCCAAACATCATAACTCTGATGATGTGCCTGATTTATATCGGCTGACAGCTAAAACCCGAGGAGTTTTCATCAATCCAGCCCTAACAGAGCCATTTGGACTGACCTTGATTGAGGCTGCGGCATCTGGTGTACCAATCATTGCTACATCTGACGGTGGTCCACAAGATATCATATCAGCTTGTAAGAATGGTCTGCTGATTGATCCTCTAAACATTAAACAAATCCAGGATGCACTGCGAACGGCTTTGACAGATAAAGAACAATGGCAAAGCTGGTCTAGCAATGGCATGGTTAACGTCTGCCAACATTTCTCTTGGGATAGTCATGTCGAGCAGTATCTAAAGAAAGTGCATCTATTTCCAAAACGACGAGTTCAATCTTTCCTCAGTCCTCTGCGCGAATCTCCAGCAGTCGAACATCCAGACTGGAATGTGCCTGATACTAACCGCCTACCAACAGCCGATCGCTTCCTGGTAGCTGAAATTGACAACACATTATTGGGGAACCAGGAAGCACTACACAAGTTGATTCAGCGCATCCATGACGAAGGACACACAACCGGAGTTGGCATTGCCACAGGTCGAAGCCTAGAAAGTACCTTGAGTATGTTGGAAGAGTGGCGTTTCCCAATGCCAGACTTGCTAATTACATCAACAGGGAGTGAAATTTATTATGGGCCTCAGGTGGTAACAGACACGAGTTGGCAAAGACACATTAGAGCTAATTGGCAACCTGAGGCAATTCGGGAAGCGATGAAGGATATACCGGGAGTGGAATTGCAGCCACCAGAGACTCAAGGCAAGTTTAAGATCAGCTACTTTGTTGATACAGACAAATCGCCTACTTACCGGGAAATCATCCGCCATCTGCGTCAGCAGCAGTTATCTGTCAAAGGAATTTACAGCCATAGTAGATATCTTGATTTAGTGCCTATCCGGGCTTCTAAGGGAGATGCTATTCGTTATGTGGCTTTGAAATGGGGATTACCCGTGAAACGGTTTTTAGTGGCAGGGGCATCTGGTAATGATGAATCAATGTTGGCTGGTAATACACTGGCAGTTGTGGTGGGAAATTACAGCAAAGAAATCGAAAAGTTGCGGGACTGTCCACAAATTTATTTTGCTCAAGGACAAAATGCCTGGGGAATTTTGGAAGCGTTAGATTACTATGATTTTTTTGGCAATCTGTCTCAATCTCAGTCTGAGATATTGAACGAACCACAGAGGCAGAGAGAAGCCAGTGCATTGCGGGGGTTTCCCTAGTTGTAGCTTTTACTTGGATTACTCTAACGGGAGCGGTATCTGTTGTAACGGGAGCGGTCTACCTTGTAACAGGAGCGGTCTACCTTGTAACGGGAGCGGTATCTGTTGTACCGGGAGCGGTATCTGTTGTAACGGGAGCGGTCTAAGTTAAAAAGAAGAGTTGCAGGTCTAGGGCAATACAGTTCAGTTAAGCATTTCTTCCTTACTGTATTGCTTTAAAACCTCGTTTACAGCTTTGGTCTGGAAATTCTGCTGATCAATCAGGGAAGCAGAGCCTCAATTAAGGCGTTACCAGTCGAACTCAGGTAATACGGTTCGGTTAAGCTCAAAAAATAAAAATGTGTAGGTTGGGTTGAGGAACGAAACCCAACATTTTGCGGCGTTTGTTGGGTTTCGCAAAGCTTCAACCCAACCTACAATATTTTTAACCGAACCGTATTGGGAGACTAGGAACGAGATAAAAGCTTGTGCTAGAGTGGCTTTTACTTTATAGCAGTTCTCGTTTACGTGAGGTACACCCGTAGGGGCACGGCGTGCCGTGCCCATTGGTGTCAACTTAACGTGAAAGCTTACTCTGACAAGAAGAGTGAAAATTTTTCCATGTACCGCCTAGCTTTTCGATCCCCCCTAACCCACGCCAGATGCTTCAAGTCGGCGGAGCCGCCCAACGCACTGGCTCCCCTT
>JBBSCU010000214.1:0-10007 GCA_038249935.1 Chroococcales cyanobacterium | reverse complement strand
CACATCTTTCGTAAGGGTTTAGCATTGCTAAACCCCTACAGCGTGGTCTATTTACGATCATAAGGATAATTAATAAAAACCTGAAACGACCTATTTTCGTTAATCCACATCACGGTTAATTTGTATAGTGCGTAAGTCCTAGTATCTAACAAAAATTGATCAAGTAGGGGTAATTTATGTATTGCCCCTACTTAATAGAAAATAAACTAATTCAAAAGCACAAATTCAGCCATATGTACGACTGCATCATCGTCGGCGCTGGGCCAGCTGGTGGAACAGCTGCATATCATTTAGCCAAACAAGGCCGCTCAGTATTAGTGTTGGAAAAAGAATCCCTGCCAAGATATAAACCTTGTGGCGGTGGTGTATCTCCAGCGATCGCTCAATGGTTTGATTTTGATTTTAGCCCAGCGATTTCTGTAAAAGCCGATTCCCTTCGCTTTACCTGGAAATTGGGCGACCCCGTAGAAGCAAAAATCGCCACAAAAGAACCGATTTGGATGGTGCAACGAGATGTTTTTGACCATTTCTTAGTGCAGCAAGCACAGAAGCAAGGCGCTGAACTACGAGATAATACTGAAGTAGCTGGTATTGAGTTTCAAAGTGATTATTGGCAAGTTAACACAGCTAATGGTTCAGTTACAGGTCGCTACTTAATCGCGGCTGATGGTGCCAAAGGTTCAATGGCCAAATGGCTAGGCTTCAAAGACCGTAAACGCAGTTTAGCAGGAGCTTTGGAAGTAGAAGTTCCCGCAACTGTGAAGGACAAATCCACAATTCACATCGAGTTGGGCTTGGTAAAAAATGGCTACATTTGGAATTTCCCAAAAGCTGATGGTTATTCCATTGGTGTTGGTACATTTATGGGCGGCGAACGCCAAGACTTTAAAAATATTTTAGATCAGTACGCACGATCATTTAATCTAGATATCAAAACTAGCAAGCAATATGGTTATCCTCTATGTATTTGGGATGGTAATCAAAAGCTGCACACCCAAAATGCGGTTTTAGCTGGGGAAGCTGCTTGTGTGGTTGCTCCTATGACAGCAGAAGGCATTCGCCCCTCAATTTTTAGCGGTTTGCTGGCAGCAGCAACCATTAATGAGGCACTTTCTGGTGACACTAACGCTTTAGAAAAATATAGCGAAACCATCAATGAAGAGTGGGGTAGTGAGATGGCTTGGGCGCAAAAATTAGCTGGAGCATTCTATCGGTTTTCCAACATTGGCTACAAAGTTGCTGTTAAGCACCCCTCTGCTCCCCAAATTATGGGTAAGATTATGTGTGGAGAACTGCGCTATAGCGACATTGCCGATCGCGCCCTCAAGCGTTTAATTCCTGGTTTTGGGCGCTAGAAATTGGGTAGAATCTCAGGCGGGCGGGCGAAATACCTGCCCTATTTTCACTTTATTTATGCCTATTTACTCACCATTTCTCTAAACTAGGGTTTTAGACAAAGAACTCTCAAAGGTCTGCAATATAATTCCCAGAATCTTATCGACGGAATTGACATAAACGCATCTCTGACTTTAGCGAGACTAAAATCACTGTATGCCATAGACTTCTACTCCAGTTCTATCTTTAGAATTTACGCAAAACTACACGCGGTAGGGGCAATTCATGAATTGCCCCTTAATTGTGCATAGCTTCCCCGTCCTCGTAAAACATCGATCGCTCTATTAACGCGAAATTAAAAATACTTAGAGAAAAGCCAGATAATCACTCCAGTTCCCAGTACACAAATAATCCCCGCCAAACCAGCTAGGGGTTTTTTGTTCTTACCTGTGAACAAGTCAGGGACTTTACCTGTGTAAGTAATTAGTTCTGCTGTGTCTAGGGTTGCGATCGCCCACACCCATCCCGCGTGCAGTCCCCAAGCTAAACCCAAATTGCCACTTGTAGCAAAGCGTGCCAACACCAGCACCATTCCCATCAGCCACAGTCCAGGGAGTTGGGGTGCCGTTTCGCGTTGCTCCCAAACTAGGTGTAGCAAGGCAAAAATCAAGCTAGAAATTGCTGCTGCTACCCAAATTGGGTAATCCTGCGCTAATTCAGTGAACAGGAAACCGCGAAAAACTAACTCTTCTATCCCACCAACTAATAACGCTATCAAGAAAATCGGTAGCAAGATGGGTAGTAATAACTTGAAATTCGTTTTTTCAAAAGCACACCAACCTAACCCGAATTGCCCACTAAATACAATAGCTAGGCTGACCACTCCCAAACCGAAACCTAGTGCTAAAGAACCAAGAGTTGAAATATTGCCAATAAAGCCGTAATCTGAAAAAGATTTATTGGTTAGCCAACTAACTCCCCAAATAATCAGGGGAGCTAATAGGTAGAGTGACACCAATAACGGCATCTTTTGCTCTGGCTGCAAAGGTTTAGTGGGTTGCCAATTGAGTGCGATCGCCAATACTGTTGCTACTGGCAACCAGCAAACTATCCAAAAAATAAAAAATCCCATCACTACAACTAGCGCTGGTGCATTTTTCATAAACGCCAGCAAGGCATTGACTGAAGGCTCAAAGAAAGTTATCAAAATAAACAAAAAAACACGATAGACTTCTTGCATTATAGATTTCTTGCTGATTTATCAAGACTCTACTAGATTTGGTGACTTCTGCAAGGGGTCTAATCGTATTTTTTCTCTAGGACAAAATTTTCTAAATAGAGCTACCAGTTTGCTGTCAAGGTAAGAATAAGTTATCAAGTATTGACATGAAACTTATCCTTACCATTGGCAAATTTACTCTTCCTCTTCCAAATCTTCGTCCAATTCGTCATCAGAGTCTATATCTGGTAAGGTTAGTTTTTTATCACTTTCCCCAAGTTGAATCAGGTGAATGTGCTTGTATCCCAGCCTAATTTCAAACTCATCTCCAGCCTTTAAGCCCATTGCTTTGGTATATGTGGCACCAATCACAATCTGACCATTTTGATGAACACTAACCCGATATGTCGGTTCACGACCACGGCCATCTTTAGGCGCTTCTGGACTTAAAGGAATTCCTCTAGCCGACAGCAAAGCGTCATAAAAATCGGTGAGATTGACACGAACCTGGTTATTCTTAGTAACAGTGTAATAGCCGCACTGCTTGGCTCTTTCTCGGCGTGGTAACGTGGAAAGTTCTTTTACTTTAGCAAGTAGTGTTTTTCCAGTTAATGGCGCGGTTGCAGTTTCAGTCATTATGCTCAAATTTTCCTTACTCTCCAAATTGATAAATGATGTAGTCTCATGCTGGCATTTGACTTTTTAGCATTTGCATAGAGCTACTTAGGACTCTAGTATGACGGGTGAATTCCTGCTGATAGAAGCCAAAAGCACTTCTATTATGGTTGTCTACAACTAATTAGAGGTCATAGTTGCCACAGAAATTAATTTTGCTGATTTTACAGCACTTTTAACCATTATTCGCCATCAGAAAGAAAACTGTTTTTTCCTTTGGCGCTACTGTAACGGTGTAACTTTCAGCCACCTTTACAAATTGGGTTGGCTCTACTACAAATAAGTCGTAGACCCAAGAAATTACAGGCTTTTCACTTTCAGTGCTTGCCCTTCTAGCCAATGAGCAGGTAGAGTTTTCTCTACTCGTCCTCTCAAGCTTAGGACAGCATAGTATTTCAATAGAGTCCTATAGGGATACGCCCTTTGTCCTGCCAGTAGAGACGCGAATTTTCTTGTCTCTACATTACGAATAAACAAGGCAGTAGTAGCCGCGCTGATACGGCTATTAATTCTGATTTTGTAACTTCGTAATTTTATATTAAATACTAGCATGGACTAATAATAGCAAAATAGTTGTTTAATTTTGAATTAAAGTTGCTAGTAAATTTTTATTTAAATTTCTGGACTTAAACCTTGGAAAAAGCAGTGAGGATTTTCTTAACCTTTTATTGTAAGCATGAGTATTGCCATCTGGATTTTATAAAAATTCATCTAATTTAGACGAGCAGTTTTGACCAATGAGTTAAATCCAAGATTTTCTTGATTGAGATCAGACAAAACTCTAAAAGTCTCCCGCATCCAGGATTCCCGGTACAAGAACTTTTTTTGTTTGAAAGTGGTGAGCATTTGCCTTCGGTTGATTACCGTCAGATCAAAAGTGAGCAGAGGATTTTGCACGTCTGTCTATGGGAAGAATAAATCTCTTAACATCTGCCTAGCGCTTGATTGCCACTACTATATATTGAATATGTGCTTTTATCAAAAAACTCCGCCTTTGCTATTGCCTGACTGATTTTGAGAGGTAGTTGCTTTGATTCAATTTGACATCAAGAAATGTTGCTAACCTGATATGCTTTGAATTTTAATATTATCGTTAGGTCGAAGATAAACGTAAATCCCTCTTTAAGCAAACCTTTTTTCCTTTACATTCTCAAAGAGGTATATTCAATGCAAAGCTGCGTAGGCGTAGCCCGTCGTAGACATCGCATTTTTAGCGTTTTAGCTCAGAATTGATCCAAATCTGATCTACAGTGCTGCCACAACTAAAATTTTAATGGTTATCCTTAAACTATAATCAGTCGCTCTTTCATCATCAGCCTATTAACACCAGGCTTGAATTAAGGGCTTTTGGCAACTACCTGCCTTGAATGATGATTGCTGAGGCTGGTGAGCAATTTTAAAATTTTGGTTAGTGGTAATGGAAGTTATTTTTAAGGTCATTCGACAACAACCAAATTCCTCCCCTGTTGTGCAAACCTACATTGTAGAGGCAGAACCAGGTAATACAATTCTGGATTGCCTCAATCATATTAAGTGGGAGCAAGATGGAACTTTGGCATTTCGCAAAAATTGCCGCAATACTATTTGTGGCAGCTGTGCTATGCGAATCAATGGGCGTTCGGCTTTAGCTTGTAAGGAAAATGTTGGCAGTGAACTTGCCAGATTACAAAAAATACCATCATTGGAAAGTAAAGTAAATGCCATTGGCGAAATCACGATCGCACCTCTCGGCAATATGCCCGTGATTAAAGATTTGGTTGTAGATATGAGCAGTTTTTGGAACAATCTAGAGGCAGTTGCTCCTTATATAAGTACAGCAGCCCGACAAGTACCAGAAAGAGAGTTTTTGCAAACACCACAAGAGCGATCGCGCCTCGATCAAACTGGCAACTGTATTATGTGCGGTGCTTGTTACTCGGAATGCAACGCTCGTGAAGTTAATCCAGACTTTGTGGGACCCCATGCCCTTGCCAAAGCTTACCGGATGTTAGCAGACTCCCGCGATGGCGACACCGAAAATCGCTTAGAAAGTTACAACGAAGGTACTAAAGGCGTATGGGGTTGCACCCGTTGTTTGTACTGCGATTCAGTTTGTCCAATGGAAGTCGCACCATTAGAACAAATCACCAAAATTAAACAAGAAATTCTTACCCAAAAACAAGCTAGCGACAGTCGCTCAATTCGCCACCGAAAAGTATTGGTGGATTTGGTTAAAGAAGGTGGTTGGATTGATGAACGGCAATTTGGATTACAAGTTGTTGGTAACTACTTTCGGGATTTAAAAGGATTACTCAGTCTTGCACCCCTCGGTTTGCGGATGATCCTCCGAGGTAAGTTTCCCTTATCATTTGAAGCTTCTGAGGGGACGGAACAAGTGCGATCGCTTATTGAATCTGTGCAAGAGGTAGAAAACAAAAGTTAGGAGTTAGGAGTTGGGAGTTAGGTGTTAGGAGTTGGGAGTTAGGAGTTAGGAGTTAGGAGTTAAAATTCCTAACCCTAGCGCTGTCAAGGTGAGTTTTTTATTCATTAAGTTGAGGCTCTGAACTCGGCGGTTGAGCTTCTGAACTCGGAAGTTGAGGCTCTGAACTCGGAAGTTGAGCCTCTGAACTCGGAAGTTGAGCCTCTGAACTCGGCGGTTGAGCCTCTGAACTCGGAAGTTGAGCCTTTGAACTCGGCGGTTGAGGTTCTGAACTCGGAAGTTGAGCCTCTGAACTCGGAAGTTGAGGCTCTGAACTCGGAAGTTGAGGCTCTGAACTCGGAAGTTGAGCCTTTGAACTCGGAAGTTGAGGTTCTGAACTCGGAAGTTGAGGCTCTGAACTCGGCGGTTGAGCCTTTGAACTCGGCGGTTGAGCCTTTGAACTCGGAATTTTCAAAATTCTATGGGACTTACGCAAAACCACACGATGTATGGGCAATTCATGAATTGCCCATACCTAAAAATCAGGGTTTCGGCTATTGTTTGCGTAAGTCCTATCTATTTCAACGCGGTTCTTGAGGTATATTCAAGGGCTGTCCATTCCGGTCATACACTAAAATATCCCACTGACCGTTGTTACTAGTTTCAAAAGCAATCCTACTACCATCAGCGCTAATGGTAGGATTGCGGACTTCCGCTTGCAGATTAGCAGTCAAATTTCGTGATTGGCGTGTTTCCCGGTCGTAGAGAAAAATAGCCGATCGCCCCTGACGACTAGCAGCAAATACAACATAACGACTATCTTGTGAAACACTAGGATGAGTTGCGATCGCATCAAAGGAATTTAAACCTGGCAAATCAACCAAATCACGAGTCACTGTATCAAACATATAAACATCTTGGCTACCGCGTCGGTCAGTAATAAAAACAATGTATCTCCCAGAGATTTGGGGGTTTAATTCCGACGCTAAACTATTGAGACTGCGACCCCCCGGATCAAAGGGATAACTCAAAAGGCGAGGGTAGCCAAAACATCCAGTCAATAAACTTAAACATAAAAATGCAGGTATAAAAAAAACACGTTTCATATAATTAGTCATTAGTCATTAGTCATTAGTCATTAGTCATTAGTCATTAGTCATTAGTCATTAGTCATTAGTCATTAGTGTCACAACTCCTAACTCCTAAGGTACAGACGCGATTAATCAATCACTGGGATTGGCCTAGTTGCAAGTTTCCCCTTGGTGTTTGATTTTCTGATAATTAACCGGGCTCTGACAATACCTTTTTGGATGTAAATATCTTGAGTTAACAGGGTACTGCATTTGCGGATTCTACAGGCGCTAAATAGGGATACGGCAAACAAGGTGCGTAGGCGTAGCCCGCCGCAGGCATCGCGGTCATTGTCTAAGCCATCACTGAAGATTAGCTGTATCTCTTGCTAAGTAAGAACCTTGGCGCGTCCATGCCGATTTATTTTCATTGGCAGACTGTAGACCCTGTGATCCACAGACTATAATGTTTTGACACATGATTTGCATAACTGTTTGACCTTTAGGTGAAACTAGAAGTGGTAGTACAAAAAATAAAAATTCTGAGGAGGTTTGAATCAAACCACTGCATCCTACAATAGAACAGCTAGAAACCTTCTACCGCGTATGTGTACGAGCAAGCAATCTATTAAGAACAATTGAATTAACTCGCTATGATACACGCTCTCGAAGAATTGTAGTGTTAATAGGCGAAACAATTCAAGTAGAAATTTTAAGTAATGGCGAGGAATTAATTCAATGAGTAACTATCAGCAATTAAGCGAAGCCGAACTGAGAACTTATGTAAAAACACATCCAGATGATGAGGAGGCTTTTCAACATTATTTAACAATTATGAGGGCAAAACCTAACCGGGTTGTAGTTAGTACAGAAGAACAAGCCCTAATTGAATTTAGGAAAAGAATACAAGCGGAATAAACACCCTAACCCGCCCTAACCCCGTCACACCCGATTCCTCCAATATCCCAATTTTGACCCCGTAGTGCATCATATAGCACGGGGTTTTGCTTTGGTGGGTTTGGTGCGATCGCTGTTTGTTTGAATGCGTCTCTCCAAACTCCTAACTCCTAACTTTTTCCCCTACGGAGGTGAACCGACAGTTGCACCATTAGGAATATCTAACTCAATATTTGGCCCCCGGTCTAAGACTTCAATATCCCATTGACCACGGCTGGCGGTTTCAAAGACAACATAACGTCCATCTGGGCTAATATTTGGTTTTCTGACCCAGCCACGATAGGTTGGTGTGACGATTTGCGACTGTTGCGTAGCGCGATCGTAAAGCGCCACGACTGGTCTACCTTGGTCGCTAGTAATATAAGCAATATAACGCCCGGTGTAACTCAAGCTAGGACTTTCAGCAATTGTCTCCGCTCGGTTTATCCCCGGTGTGCGAATAAACAATTGCCTCTCCAAATCGTACACTAGTAGTTGTTGATTACCATTTCGATTAGATACAAACGCTAAAAAGCGCCCATTTCCACTCAAAGCAGGTTGCTCCTCAGTGTAGCGACTGTTGAGGGAAGTAGTCCCTACGGAAATATTGTTAGAACCACAAGATACAAGCAAACTTGTCAAACTAAAAAACAGGCTCCAATGAATTGGTCTTTGGAGCCAAAATGTCAGCTTAAATTTTTCCACCTCAACTTTTATCCGTCGCCTCTAAACCTACTTCCACGCCAACTGCTTTAAACATCGTCATCAAAATCGGTCGAATTATCTGGGTCCTGATTTGGTTTTTCAAGCGGGTTGTATGGTACATAATCAGTTGGGATCGCCTCATCATCTTCGCGCGGTCTTCGAGGAGCCGAATCAGTAGGCGGACGATGCCTTCTTGGTTTAGGAGCAACATCATCTTCACGACTTTCGGGACGCTGAGGAGTGTTATTATTGCGGCGAGAAGATTTTCTGACTTCCCCACTCGAACTTTCCCAATCATCAACTTCCCTAGATGAAGAACCCCAATTTTCTTCTTCAGAGCTTTCAGAAGGGCGATTCACCGGACGACGCCCAGAAGGACGCCGACTTGTTCTATCAGATGGAGCCTGTCTTTCACTACTACTGGTGTTGTTGCGGCGTTCTGAACGACGGGGCGGTTGCTCTTGGTAGTAGTCATCACGAGTTGAAACCTCATCCCTGCTACCCCGAATCCGGGGACGTACAGGGCGCTCTTCTTCTTCATAAGGCAATGGATCTAAGTCTGCATCCATTTCAGCCTGATACTTTCTGCGATTATTGTACGAATAGTTTTTGCTTACCTCTCGGTCTTCATCTTCGTCCACAATTGGAGTGTTGCGCTTTGCTTGCTGGGTAGCTATACTTCGCAGACGAATACTTTCAACTGCAAAAAACACAGTTGTACCCACTAAAAGCAGTTGACCGAATTGTAGAATCGGGTCTAGCCGCCATCCTTGAAAGACGAGAATGAAGCCACAGAGCAAACCGACTGCCGCAAAAAAGATATCTTGATCCCGTGACAATTCTGGGCGCACAGTGCGGAGAAAATACAGTGCTGCCCCAGCCACAGCCAGGAAAATTCCTAAAATACTGGCTGAGTTTGCCCCAAAATTTACCTGAGCTAGAAAACTGGCTGAGTTCAGCCCAAAATTTATCATTGCTGTTTTCCCAATATCAAATCTATGTTAGCGAGTCACAATTAAAATCACTACTCTAATTAGATGCAATAGATTAAAGCTTCAAAGCCTCTGGTAAAGAAGCTTTGAAGCTGTTCACCGAAAAGTAAAAAACCTATTTCTTTCAGCTACTACTGCCAGTAATGGCAAAAACTGCTGCTTTTGGTGCAATCAATTATTAAGTAGATAGTTGACAGAGAATCGGTTATGAGAGTCAAATTGACTCTCCTGAGCATTATAAACGCTGGATTTTATCTTTTTGGCTAATGAAAACTAGACCAACTATAACGGGGATCACGACAATTGCAGTACCCCAAACCAGACTCCAAAGAAAATTTGCTAAAGAAGGCGTCATACTTCTAAACCTTTTTTTACACACTTCATCCTAATTTTAATGGTGTATTACTTTCTTGAAAAGCCTTTGGGCGTGAACTGCCAAATTTGGTAAGCGCTCTCACCGAAGTAGTGCTGAGGAGCCAGTGCGTTGCGGAGGTTCCCTCCGTTGTAGCAACTGGTGTTGCTGAGTTCCTGTTTATTGAAATAAAATTATAATGAGAGTGCTTTACAAAGCTTCAAATTTTCTGGCGATCGCCTAAGTTTTTCTTTCTTTACAGATAGATAGTAGCTTAAACTGATGACTGGTGTTAACCTGACTGCTTGGATTCTTGGTCCCGTAT
>JBBSCU010000213.1:0-10036 GCA_038249935.1 Chroococcales cyanobacterium | reverse complement strand
CTGGCTAAAGCCAAGGGGATTCTTAAAACATTACTGCCTTAATATCCCGTTTTAAATGGGTTCCCAGGCTCACCACGTTTGCACAGTTAGTGCGTGGTGATATCTCCTCAAAGTTTTTCGGGCGTAACTTTCTCCCAGTCCAGGAGTAGGTTTTTAAATCTTGTCTGATGGGAGTATTTTACCATGTTTTACTGTGGCGTAAACACCACAGCTAGCTTTCATCCCTTGCCTAAAGTACGAAATACGCAACTGAGTTGCTGTTTCTCAAGGGTTTTCAGCATTTTCCATATAAGGAATATCCGTTAAAACGGACTATAACCTTTTCTCAGTCGTCTTTAGACGACTTTCGCTATTAGACTCAGAATTCATTCTGAGGCGGACTAGATAAGAATGAAATAGCCCTGTCTATCCCCATGCCCAAATCTAAAACCTGTCCGTTTCCTGAGGTGTTCCAACTGCTCCGGGTTGAGCCGTAAAGAAGTTTTGAGCCGCTTCATTCTGATATATACATCTAATATCAGGTTTATCACTGTCCAAGTTACCTGTAAAGCCAAAGGTGTTCAGGCGATTTTTGCAATCTCTTACCTGATCAGATGTTATCAGCTTACGTTGCTCTAAAATTGCCCAGTTGTTTTGTCGGATCACGCATCCAGGACGCATACTAGGCTGGGCAACATAAACGTTGAAGGGGTTGAGAGTGACAAACAATCTTGCGTCCATCACCATAGCGCTAGCCCCATTCTGCACGCAAATTTCCGGGTTTGGTGCTTTGGTGTCGATGAATTCACGGGAAGCCACATTTGATGGGGTTAACGTGGTTGTAGAACTAAAAGCAATGCCAATCCCAATGCCCAAAATCAACACCCCTCCCATAATTGCCATAGTTAAGAGGTTAAACATAGGGGATTGAAAAGCAGAGGGTTTAGAAGTAGTAGCCGATCTACCAGTAGATTTACGTTTCATTGTTGTTTAATCACCTTTATGCCGATTCGGCAAGGAGTTTCCATCTGCCATAACTGGTGAATATTGTTATTTATGTACTGTTTAACGAATTGTTATTAGTTATTACTTTTGTGCTACTTGACTGACAAATCACCTATGGATTATTTATCGATATATATTTATGTATCATACCATATTTTTGATTTGTCAGGACTTACGCAAACAATAACCAAAACCCTTAATTTTAGGTAGGGGCAATTCATGAATTGCCCCTAGAGCGTGTACTTTTGCGTAAGTCCTAATTTGTATTAGATAGGCTTGGTTTAATTTGCACGACTGATGCAGTCATAATATTTGGATTATCTAGCTTTTGAATTTTCAATCTCTTAGTATTTAGATATTTTTGTCACCCCTAGTAATTTATATATCAAACAATGTAAATTAACATTTAATGAAATTTTGATAAGTAATTGAAAGCACGTGACATTTCAAAAAACGCTACTTTCGGGCAAGAGGTTCAAAACTTCGCAACTTCAAATCTTCCTAGCTGATAGTCTGACCATTTTTTGGGGAGATTGGTTAGATTTACGTGTGAGAATTGTACAAGTTGCTGCATCAGGCTTAATATCTCCACTGATATATATTTTAGCTTTTGGCTTGGGTTTAGGTAGTTCCATCAAACCCGGCTCAGGAATTAGTGGTAACTATAATAACTATTTGGAATTCATATTACCGGGGATGGTGGCACTATCGTCGATGACGATTAGCTTTGGTGGAACGACATTTTCGATTTGTGGAGACAGATTATTCACCAAAACCTTCGAGGAATTATTGTTAACCCCCATACACCCCTTAGCGTTGCACATCGGAAAAATGCTGGCGGGAGTAGTGCGGGGGTTGATGACATCCGGTTCCGTAATTTTGGTAGCGGTACTGTTGACTGGAAACTGGAATTTTCTCAACCCACTATTTCTACTGTTGGTAGTGCTGAATTGTTCAGTATTTGCTGGGTTAGGGGTGATTGTGGGGTTGAGTGTGCGATCGCTCGAATCAGTCGGACTCTACAACAACTTTATAATTATCCCCATGTCATTCTTAGGAGCAACCTTCTTTGACCCTGCTACATTACCAGCAGCCCTCAAAGTCGTAGTTTACCTGTTACCACTGACCTACGCCAGCATTGGACTACGTGCAGCGGCTCATTTACCTTTATCCCAGTTTCCTTGGTATAGCATACCGATTTTGCTGGTGAGCGCGATCGCCCTTTCTCTGTGGGGTGGTTATAAATTTGCTCATCAACAGGATTAAAAACTTTATTCAGAACTTAAAGAGTCAGGAGTGAGGAATTTTTAACTCCTCACTCTTCACTTTTGTAAATTTTAGCTAGCTAAGAGAGTTTTTTCTAGAGAAGTCCAACGGAAGGCGCGATCGCCACCTCTCTCAATGACTACTTTTACTCGTGGTTCTAGCTGAGGCAAATTCGCTAAATACTCAAGTTCCTCATTGGAAAGAATATGCCCTTCAATAATCCACAAAACCAGCCCCTTTGACTTTGGTGGTAGCTGTTCTAGATGAGAACCGATAATTGGTGGCACATAGTATACATCACCTACTGCCGCACCACTACCAGTACTTTTTTTACCTAGATGAGGAGGCCTGACTCCATGAACTCTTGTGAGATACGTAGCCACATCGCCCAGTCCTCTCGCGGTAATATGGAGGGTGGTATAGCCAGATGCACGTAGTCGGCGCTGATACCGACCTTCATAACCCCCCTCCAGAGGTACATACACTCCAAGAGCGCCAAATTTTTCCAGATCGCGGATTAAACCGTTGCCAGTGGTAATTAGTGCCATAGATTTTCGTCTTATCCCACTCAGATATCTCTATTATTTACCCTGAACCGATAGATTAAGTTAAAACATTTGGGACATAATGCCCATTTTTTCAGTCCCCAGTCTCTACTCCCTAAAAATAATTCTACAAATTACTGGACAAACATAAACAAATAATTTATATTATTAGATTGTGACCGAAAACGCAAATTAGTTGGAGTTCTTAATCTCATTCTTAGGTAGTGTTAGCATCAAAAGCTGACGACTCAATGTAAATTGGATAACCTAGCTCAGATTGATCATAAGACTGGTAAACTAAGAAAGCTTTCAGGTAAACACTGGAGCTTATGGGCGAACAACCAAAGCCAATTCTAAGCTCCAAAGTACATTTACTTCTATGCCTCTGAAAAAGCAGGTAAAAGCTTAAACAATAGTTTAAGGTATTTAAGGAAGTAAAAACTGAGCAGAAATGTTGGTTTCATGGCATTACGTTAGTCTCAGTTAACGGATACTGGGCGGTAAAAACCGCTTAAGTCCAACTGCAACAAGGCAGTAGCCAAGCTCCGGGAATCCGTCTTAATTGGCGTATCCGAAGCACTGCCTTCAAAACGTGCCAGAGCAATTGCTTGGACAAAAGCATTGCTGCACACAGCAAAAAGCTGTAGCGCCTTGCATTGATTCCAGAAGTTACTCTTTCCTAATAGGAAGGGACTTGTAGCTGTTCTGGTGATCTTAATGAGTGAAACTAACAGATTCACCAAGCAGTATGGACACGGTTTGTTGTGTCCCAAAGCATTTGGAGCGGTTTATTTAATAAGCCATTCCAAATTTCGTAGGCTAACCAGCCTAAACTGATGCGTACAAAGCGTGTCCTCTAGAGTCCAATTCCAAGGTCAGTAAGTAGAAAGGAGAGCCAGTTGTGTCTGTAGGTATTCTCGGCACCAAGCTGGGCATGACTCAAATATTTGACGAAGCAGGAGTCGCCATTCCTGTGACTGTCATTCAAGCAGGTCCATGCACCGTTACACAAGTTAAAACGAAACAAACCGACGGTTACTTTGCCATTCAAGTTGGTTATGGCGAAGTCAAACCAAAGGCACTGAACAGACCACTACTGGGTCATTTGGCTAAATCATCTGCCCCAGCATTGCGTCACCTAAATGAATATCACACGGATAACTCTAGTGATTATGCTTTAGGTCAACAGATTAAAGCAGATATTTTTAGTGCGGGTCAAATTGTCGATGTAGTCGGCACAAGCATCGGTCGCGGCTTTGCGGGAAACCAGAAGCGCAACAACTTTGCTCGTGGTCCCATGTCCCACGGTTCCAAAAACCACAAAGCGCCCGGTTCCATTGGTGCTGGGACAACACCAGGTCGTGTCTATCCGGGTAAGCGGATGGCAGGGCGTTTAGGTGGCAAACGCATCACAATCCGCAAGCTGACCATAGTGCGAGTTGACCCAGAACGCAACTTATTACTAATTAAGGGAGCCATTCCTGGTAAACCGGGTGCATTAGTAAGTGTTGTGCCTGCAACAATAGTGGGTAGTCATTAGTTAAAAGTCATTAGTCAGTAGTCATTGGCTAAGGACAAATGGCAAAAGACAAATGACAAGATGACAAAGGACAGATAACAAAAATGGTTGAAAGCGTAGTTAAAAATTGGCAAGGAGAGCAGGTCGGCGAGACGACCTTCGAGTTGCGCGTTGCCAAGGAAGAAACAGCGTCTCATATTGTGCACCGCGCCTTAGTACGGCAACTGACCAATGCTCGTCAAGGAAATGCCAGTACCAAAACTCGCGCTGAAGTTAGAGGTGGTGGTCGCAAACCTTGGCGACAAAAAGGTACTGGTCGCGCTCGTGCCGGCTCGATTCGTTCACCACTATGGCGTGGTGGTGGTGTGATATTTGGGCCAAAGCCCAGAGAATTTAACCTGAAGTTGAACCGCAAAGAACGACGTTTAGCACTGCGGACAGCATTTGTCAGCCGCATTGATGACTTGATAGTAGTACAAGAATTTAGTACCGAGCTATCTCGCCCGAAGACTAAAGACTTAGTAGCAGCACTTGCCCGTTGGGGAGTAATACCAGAAAGCAAGGCACTGTTAATTTTGTCTGAAATTGCGGATACAGATAATGTTTATTTGTCAGCCCGCAATATTGAAAATTTAAAACTAATTGCAGCCGACCAGCTAAATGTTTTTGATTTACTGCACGCTGACAAGATTGTAGTTACGGCATCAGCCCTAGAAAAAATTCAGGAGGTCTACAGTGCCTAGCTTTGACCCCCGTGATCTTGCCGACTTAGTGCGTCGCCCGATTGTCACCGAGAAAGCGACCATCTTGATGGAGCAGAATAAGTACACCTTTGAAGTCATTCCAAAGGCATCTAAGCCTGAAATCAAGGCTGCGATCGAAGACTTGTTTCAAGTCAAGGTTGTAAAAGTAAACACTATCCTTCCACCGCGTAAAAAGCGACGTGTTGGTAAATTTATTGGTTATAAACCCCAATATAAGCGAGCCATTGTCACCGTCGCACCTGGGGATGAAGACAAGATTAGACAAGTTTTATTCCCAGAAGTCTAGAAAAGTTATGAGTTAGGAGTTAAGAGTTATGAGTTACTACGCTCAAAACTCAGCACTCAAAATTTCAAACTCAGCACTCAGCACTCAGCACTCAGCACTTAAAAATATGGGTACTCGTTCTTTTCGCCCCTATACCCCCAGCACTCGCCAAGTTACAATCTCTGACTTTGCGGAAATTACCAAAACCGAGCCAGAGAAATCTTTAACAACCTCAAAGCATCGCGCCAAAGGTCGGAATAATCGTGGGCGGATTACCAGCCGTCGTCGGGGTGGCGGACACAAACAACTTTATCGGATCATTGATTTTAAAAGGGATAAACATAATATTCCTGCGAAAGTCGCAGCGATTGAATACGATCCTAACCGCAATGCCCGAATTGCTCTTTTGTATTACCAAGACGGCGAAAAACGTTACATCCTCCACCCCAACGGGTTGAAAGTTGGAACAATAATTATTTCTGGGACTGATGCTCCCTTTGAAGATGGTAATGCCTTACCACTCTGGAAAATTCCTTTAGGTACTAGCGTTCACAACGTAGAATTCACTCCTGGTAAAGGTGGTCAAATTGTCCGTGCTGCTGGTGCTAGCGCCCAAGTTGTAGCAAAAGAAGGTAATTATGTAACTCTCAAGTTGCCTTCTGGAGAAGTCCGCTTGATTCGACGCGAGTGCTACGCCACCATTGGGCAGGTAGGCAACACTGATGCGAGAAACTTAAGCGCAGGTAAAGCCGGACGAAATCGCTGGAAAGGTCGCCGTCCTAAGGTTAGAGGTAGCGTCATGAACCCAGTGGATCACCCACATGGTGGTGGTGAAGGTAGGGCACCTATCGGTAGATCGGGACCTGTTACACCTTGGGGTAAACCTACATTGGGTGCAAAGACACGTAATCGCAAGAAACTCAGCAGCAAATTGATTATACGTCGTCGCCGTAAGTCTTCTAAACGCGGTCGCGGTGGTCGTGAGTCTTAATCAGTAATGAGTAGTGAGTAACGAGTGCTGAGTGGAATTGTCAAACTCAACACTTAAAGCTCAAGACTCAAAACTTGAAAATCCAAACTCAAAACTCAGCACTCAGCACTTAAAAATATGGGTCGTTCTCTAAAAAAAGGTCCTTTTGTTGCGGATCATCTTCTAAAGAAAATTGAAAAGCTCAACGACAGCAACAGAAAAGAAGTTATTAAAACTTGGTCACGAGCTTCGACGATTTTGCCCCTAATGGTAGGTCATACGATTGCTGTTCACAACGGACGGCAACACGTTCCAGTTTTTGTAAATGAACAGATGGTAGGACACAAGTTGGGGGAATTTTCGCCGACACGCACCTACAGGGGTCATGGAAAAAGCGACAAAAAAGCAGGTAGGTAGTTATTAGTCATTGGTCATTGGTCATTAGTCATTAGCTTTCGACAAAGGACAAATGACAGATGAAAAATGAAAAAATTGGAGAAAATTATGGCTAATGATACTACTGAAGTAAAGGCGATCGCTCGTTTTATCCGCATCTCGGCCTACAAAGTGCGTCGGGTACTCGATCAAATCCGGGGGCGATCGTACCGAGAAGCGCTAATTATTCTGGAATTCATGCCCTATCGAGCCACTGAACCCATATTAAAAGTTCTCAGAAGTGCTGCTGCTAATGCCGAACACAACGCTGGTTTAGATCGGACTCAATTAGTAATTACTCAGGCTTACGCGGATCAAGGTCCGCCGTTGAAGCGGTTTCAGCCAAGAGCGCAAGGTCGAGCTTACCAAATTCGCAAGCCAACGTGTCATATTACTGTGGCTGTTGCAGCCGCCCCAGAAAAATAGGCTTTTTTACACGAATAAATTGCGTAAAGTAAGAAATTTTAGAGGAAGTATTCGTGGGACAGAAGATTCATCCAGTTGGTTTTCGCCTGGGTATTACACATGAACATCAATCCCGTTGGTTTGCTGTTCCTCATCGTTATCCAGAACTTCTCCAAGAAGATTACAAACTCCGGCAATATATAGAACAAAAGCTGGGTAGACTCGCTCAAAACAACGCCGGAATTTCCGAGGTGCGAATTGAGCGGAAAGCTGATCAAATCGACTTAGAAGTACGCACAGCTAGACCAGGCGTAGTCGTGGGGCGCGGTGGGCAAGGCATCGAAGCCTTACGTACCGGACTCCAAGGACTCTTGGGTAGTAATCGCCAAATTCGCATTAACGTGGTTGAAATTCAACGAGTTGATGCTGATGCCTATCTGATTGCCGAGTACATTGCTCAACAATTAGAACGCCGGGTTTCCTTTCGGCGGGTAGTGCGACAATCGATTCAGCGTGCCCAACGCGCTGGTGTCCAAGGCATTAAAATCCAAGTCAGTGGGCGGCTCAACGGTGCGGAAATTGCCCGGACAGAATGGACTCGTGAAGGTAGAGTACCTTTACATACCTTACGGGCTGACATTGACTACTCTTACTGCACGGCAAAAACTGTTTACGGCATTCTGGGCATCAAGGTGTGGGTGTTTAAGGGAGAAATTATCCCTGGACAGGAACCAGCTCCGCTACCACCCGCAACCCGCGATCCACGCGATCGCGGCGATCGCGATCGTGAACCCCGTCGTCGTCAACAACAACGTCGTCGCCAGCAATTTGAAGACCGATCAAATGAAGGATAAATCGTCATTAGTCATTAGTCATTAGTCATTAGTAAATGGCAGATGACAAATGACAAATGATAAATGACAAATGACAAGTGACAAACCATGTTAAGTCCTAGAAGAACTAAATTCCGCAAACAACAGCGCGGACGGATGGGGGGACTAGCCACCCGTGGCAGCACCCTCAACTTCGGTGATTTTGCACTCCAAGCGCAAGAACCTGCTTGGATTACTGCCCGACAAATTGAGGCTTCCCGTCGGGCAATGACCCGTTATATTCGTCGGGGTGGACAAATCTGGATTCGGATTTTCCCTGATAAACCTGTAACCATGCGTCCTGCTGAAACCCGGATGGGTTCCGGTAAGGGTAATCCAGAATATTGGGTAGCTGTAGTCAAGCCAGGGCGAATTTTGTTTGAAATTGGTGGAGTTACTGAAGAAATTGCCCGTGAAGCTATGCGCCTGGCTTCATTTAAACTGCCCATAAAAACCAAGTTTATTATGCGCCCTCAACCGCAGGAGCAGGAGTAGCTTATGCCTCTTCCCAAGATTTCAGAAGCTAGAGAATTAAGTGACGAGAAACTCTCTGAGGAAATTGTCGCTATAAAAAGACAACTATTTCAGTTGCGCTTGCAAAAAGCCACTAGACAACTAGAAAAGCCCCATCAGTTCCGACAAATGCGACACCGCCTAGCCCAATTGCTGACGCTAGAAACAGAACGTAAACGGGCAGCAAGTCAATTGGCTAAAGAAAAAAAGTAGGAGATTATGGCAGTCAAAGAACGAGTTGGCTTGGTAGTGAGCGATAAAATGCAAAAAACTGTGGTAGTTGCAATAGAAAACCGCGCTCCTCACCCCAAGTACGGCAAGATTGTAGTCAACACCCAACGATATAAAGTTCACGACGAAGAAAATCAGTGTAAAGTAGGCGATCGCGTTCGCATTCAGGAAACTAGACCCCTGAGTAAAACCAAACGCTGGAAAATCACAGAAGTCCTCAACGTCAAACCTGCTTAAACCTCATCGTTGTTAGTTTTTAACAACATTACAAGGGAGAATAATTGTGATTCAACCCCAGACTTACCTGAATGTCGCAGATAATAGCGGTGCCCGCAAACTAATGTGCATCCGCATCTTAGGTGGAGGCAACCGTCGTTATGGTTTTATCGGTGATAAAATTATCGCTGTTGTTAAAGATGCTACACCCAACATGGCTGTAAAAAAGTCTGATGTCGTGGAAGCAGTAATTGTCCGAACTCGGAAAGCTATGTCTCGTGACAGTGGTATGAGTATTCGCTTTGATGATAACGCCGCTGTAATCATCAACAAAGACGGTAATCCCAGAGGCACACGGGTTTTTGGCCCAGTTGCACGGGAACTGCGCGATAAAAACTTTACTAAAATTGTTTCTCTGGCTCCGGAGGTGCTTTAATGGCAACCAAACAAGGTACGCCCAAAGTATTCCACAAAATGCACGTCAAAACTGGCGACACTGTGCAAGTGATTGCTGGCAAAGATAAAGGAAAGGTTGGCGAAATTACTCAGGCACTTCCCCAACTGAGTAAAGTTATCGTCAAAGGTGTCAACATTAAAACCAAGCACGTCAAACCTCAGCAAGAAGGGGAATCAGGGCGAATTATTACCCAAGAATTCCCAATTCATAGCTCCAACGTCATGCTTTATTCCACCAAGCAAAACGTTGCCAGTCGTGTTTGTTACACCTTTACCTCAGAAGGCAAAAAAGTCAGAAAACTCAAGAAAACTGGCGAGATTCTGGATAAATAGTCATTGGTCATTAGTCATTGGTCATTGGTCATTAGTCATTAGTAAAAAGACAAAGGACAAAGGACAAATAACAAAGGACAAATAACAAAGGACAAAAAAAGTTCCCTGACCAAGACCAGGGATATCAGGACAAAAAACTATGGCGACAACAAGACTCAAAACCTTATATCAAGAGACAATCGTCCCCAAGCTGGTCAATCAGTTTCAATATACCAACGTTCATCAAGTACCGAAGTTGGTAAAGGTTACGATTAACCGAGGT
>JBBSCU010000212.1:0-10094 GCA_038249935.1 Chroococcales cyanobacterium | reverse complement strand
TATTTCGGTGGATTGCTCAGATTAATCCCCTTTATCACTACCTAGTTATTCTGCGTAGCATTCTTCTCAAAGGTGCTGGATTAGAGGTTTGGTGGTTTCATGCGATCGCCATGATTTTGTTTGCAACTTTGACACTGCTTGTCAGTGCAAATCGCTACCGAAATCAACTCAGTTGAATCGAGTATTAATTCAAATTTTTCAGGGTGTATTTTATGAATGAACTTACAAAGATTTCGCCTCCTTCCACAGAAGCCAAACCGATTGAACTCCCCAAACCGCTGCCGCCCAAGGCAACTTCCCGACGATGGCTGTGGCTATTAATTGGGATAATAGCGATCGCTCTCATCGGAGTTGGAAGTTGGTATTGGCTATTCCGTCCCAAAAACAGTAATGCAATTCAATTTAGTGGTCGCATCGAAGGTTATGAAACTGATGTCAGTACCAAAGGCACTGGTCGCGTGGAAGCAGTGACGGTACGAGAAGGAGCAGTTGTTACCAAAGGACAATTGCTGATACGTCTAAGTGATGATGAAATTAAAGCAGAACTAGCAGCCGCAACTGCACAAGTTGAAGCCGCAAAGCAACGAGAAGCCGCAGCCCGTTTGCAGATATCGGTAGTAGAAAGTCAAATTGCTGATACAAAATTGAATTTACAGCAGTCTGAGGGGGATACAGAGGGTAAAGTGGCAGAATCAGAAGCAATGGTTGCCACTGCTCAGGCTATCTTAAAACAGGAACAAGCACGAGTTGGAGAAGCCAACGCCTTGCTAGAACAGGCGCGGGTCGATCGCGATCGCTTCGTTCGCCTAGCTAACCTGGGCGCAGAAACTCAACAACGGGGTGATCTAGCACAAACTGCCCTCAATACAAGCCAGGCTGCTCTTCAAAGCCGGGTAGCGGCGGTAGAAGTGGCCCGTCATGCGATTAAAGTTGCTCAAGGGAAATTGATCCAGGCGCGTACAACAACACTCAATCCCAATCGTCAGGAAACGAATATCAACCGTTTACAGGTTCAACTCAATCAGTCAAAGGTGGCACTGTTGGGAACTCAAGCTGATGTGAAAACAGCTGTTGCTAATTTACAACTAATCCAGAGCCGCTTGAATAATTTGACAGTAACCAGCCCCATCAACGGTGTTGTCACAACCCGCAGCGTCGAACCTGGAACCGTTGTGTTGCCCAGTCGTCCCCTATTGCGGATTGTGGATCTAAATCAGATATATTTGCGGGCTTTCATTCCCGGCGGACAGGTGGCTCAAATTCGGGTTGGACAAGCTGCGAAAGTTTATCTCGATAATGATCCAAAGCACCAAAAGCCCATCAATGCAACAGTTGCAGCCGTTGATGCTAAAGCATCGTTTACGCCAGAAAACGTCTATTTCCAAAAAGACCGGGTAGAGCAGGTATTTGGTGTGAAACTAACCATTGATCAACCAGGTGGTTTTGCTAAACCTGGAATGCCTGCGGATGCTGAAATTCCATAAATTCTACTTCGGCATCTCAATTCAAAATGACTTTGTTTGCGATCTGACCATGAGCATCAATATCATAGATAATTGGAATTGCTGTCCCTAACTCAACGTTGACAATCTCCTCTTGGGATAGGTTTTCCAAGTGCTTAATGATGGCACGGAGTGAGTTGCCATGCGCTGCAACCAAGACATTATCTCCTGTGATTAAGTGTTGCAAAATGCGATCGCGAAAAAATGGAACAGTGCGTTTTACCGTATCTGCCAAGCTTTCGCCACCCGGTGGAGCCACAGCATAGGATCGTCGCCAAAGTTGCACCTGCTCTTGACCATATTTTACGGCGGTTTCAGCTTTATTCAACCCTTGCAGTTCCCCATAGTACCGTTCATCCAGCCTCGCTGTCAGATAAACTGGTAGTTCCTGTTCGGGATCACCCTTGTATTTATCCCAACCATGCCAGTTTTCATCATCTGCCTGATGCTTGATAATTGGAATTCTCCCGTCGCAAATATCATCTACTTCTGTCAAAATAACGATCGCAGTTTCAATCGCTCGAAACAGCAGACTGGTAAAGCAAACTCTGACTCGATAATCCTTCAGTTTGCAGGAGGCGATGGTTGCTTCTGCTCGCCCCTGTTCACCTAAAGGAACATCAACCCATCCTGTAAATTTATTCTCTGCATTCCAAAGGCTCTGTCCGTGACGGATCAAAATTAATTTAGCCATTATGTGTTTCTTGCGATCGCAATCTAGAGTTCCAGGGTATCAAAAATGTCACGCAGAATCTTTGCAGAATGAATAAGCTGTTGTTGCTCCGTGTCATTGAGGGTAAGGTTGACCCTCTTAATCACACCTTTTTCATTCACCACAGAGGGCAGACTGAGACAAACATCGCTAATGCCGTAGAAGTCATTCACCAGGGAGCTAACCGTAAGAATACGGTCTTGTCCGCGCAGAATAGCTTGGACAATTTCAGTCGTTGCCAGTCCAATAGCGTAGGAAGTACACCCTTTACGTTTGAGGATTTCGTAGCCAGCGTTTTTAACGCGCTCAAAAATCTCCTGTAGTGCGGCGTTGTCTATTGCTGGACTACCCTCTTGTTCATAGAGAAGCATTCCGGCAATATTCACCTTGCTCCAAACGGGTACTTCACTGTCGCCATGTTCACCAATGATGTAAGCATGAACGCTGCGTGCATCAATGCCCATTTTCTGCGCTAACAGGGTACGAAAACGGGCAGAGTCAAGCACCGTTCCAGAGCCAATTACCCTGGCAGCAGGAAAACCGGAGAGTTTTAGCGTCACGTAAGTCATAATGTCTACTGGATTGCTGACAATTAGCAAGGTGGCATTGGGACAATATTTGACGATATCTGTAATCAAGTTTTTAAAGATGTCAACGTTGCGTCCAACTAGATTCAGGCGGTTCTCTCCCGGCTTCTGAGTGGCTCCAGCAGTAATAATCACCATGTCTGCATTCTGTCCGACATCAGCAACAGTACCAGCTTTGATCTCGACAGGCTCGACAAAAGGAATGCCGTGCATCAGATCCATAACCTCTCCCTGAAGCCGTTCTGTCTGAATATCTTGAAGAATTAACTCATCAAAACAGTTTTGGATCATCATCGAGTAGGCACAGGCCATCCCTACCTGTCCGGCACCAATAATGACACCTTTGCGAGGACGGATGCTGACTTTAGTTTCAACACTGGGATTGGGCGTAAAGAGGGTTTCAAACATATTTACAAGGCTACTGAAATTTTAATAGTTAGCAGTGATTTCACTGATATATAGGAATCCGATTTGATTCTTGAACAAAATTACGTATTTGTAGGGTGTGTTAGCGTTTCGCGTAACGCACCCTACATATCGCCACCTCAAGCACTTACCATCCCATCTCAACAGCAATCAAAAATAATTGATTTATTTTAGTAATATCTTTAATTGACTTCAAGATTGTAAGGCTTTTAACCTCGCCCGCAGTTGGGCGATTTCCTGCGCCATATCTAAGACCATTACCGCTCCGACGAGATTGACTCCTAAATCCTGGCGTAACCGTTTAATTTGAGCAATTCGCGCAATTTCTCGCGATCGCAGCATTGAACCAATCGGCTCAATCAATCCCACTTGCACATATTGTTCAATCACGATGGTTGAGGTTTCCGTCACCAAAGCTGCATATTCAAAGGTATAAAGGCGATCGCCTTCTGGGGAAATAACCGTAGTGGAGAGTCTAAACTCGCTCATAATTTCACCTCTTCTATTGCAGAACGGGGGTTAAAACTGCTATTAGACTGAATCTTTTCATAGCAATCCTGCTCGATTTCGCTCAACTCCTGCGGCGACACGATCTGAAGTTTCAAAATTAGATCGGTTCGATTTCCTTTCGGCAATATCCAACCTTTGCCTCGCAGCCGCAGCGATTGCCCGGAATTTACCCCTTTTGGAACGGTCATCATCACATCACCATCTGGGGTTGGCACGTGAATTTGAGTCCCTAAGACGGCTTCATCGGGGCGAATGGGAACTTCACAGGTGAGATTATCACCCGAAAACTGAAAAAATCGATGGGGAAATAATTCGATTGTGAGATACAAATCCCCTCGCTGTGGAGAAAAAGGACTGAGGCGACCTTTTCCTTTAATCCGAATCCGACTACCTGGTTTAGCACCTGGGCGAATGCGAACGTTAATGGTTTCATCATCCAACTGCAACCGTTTTTGGACACCATGAAATGCTTCTGAAAAGGAAAGTGCAATCGCAGCTTCAGTATCAGGTGCTGGTGCTTGGCTACGAAATCCAGTAAAATCGTCAGGCTGCTGAGTCGAGGTACGGTAATGAGTCCCACCTGCTCTTTTTCTGCCGCCTAAACCACCAAGCAAATCATTGATAAAGTCATCAAAGTTGCCATATTGGTCAAATCCTGCGGCATTTGCGTTGGTTTCTCCAGGAGGAGCAACCCCTGCTGCCGCTTGCTTCCAATATTGTCCAAACTGGTCATACTTTTCCCGCGTCTCTGGATTCGATACAACCTCGTTGGCTTCGTTGATGGCTTTGAATTTTTCCTCTGCTTCTGGATTACCAGGATTTACATCAGGATGATGTTTACGGGCAAGTTTGCGGTAAGCTCGCTTGATTTCTTCAGGAGTTGCAGTTTTGCTGACTCCTAAAATGGCGTAGTAATCTTTGAAATCGGTTGCAGTCGGCATGATTTAATACTCAAAATCTGATTATTCTGCGATCGCAATATTCTTGGTAAGTCAAAATAATTCATAATTCAGTTAGAATTGCTCGTATTTGTAGGTGCTTGGGCGTGGACAGCACTAGTAATTTTCATGACTGCGATCGCTCGTCCTTTTATAATTACTCTAAGCTCGTGAGATGATTTCCTTTCTTCACTACTTTGGGCGACTACCGTTTGATTTACTGTATGAATTAATTGATTACGATATAAATTGTAATTAAAAGCAATAAAAAGCTTGAATATGTAATAAGGGGTAAAGGTATAAAATATACCTTTACCCCATAAGTCAATACAGTTCAGTTAAGGCTAAAACTTTTACCAAAGTCATTTTTTTTAACGAACCGCATTCGCGCAGCGTCTCGTTAGAGAAGGACGCAAAGGACGCAGAGAGAAGAAAGAAAGAAAGAAAGGCTTAACTGAACCGTATTACCCTATAAATAGGAGACTTTATATCCTCAAGAGTTATTGGGTGAGGTTGCTGAACTCTGCTTCCCTCATGGCTTTTAATCGTGCTGTACTGTATCTATATATCTACAGCTTATGCCCTGATAGTTTTTTTACTCAACTGCCAATTTTTCAAACATCTTCTAAGCAGGACTGAGAGTTTTTTGCAAGTTATCAATTTTGTCTTGAGAAAAACTTGTTCTAATTAACTTTCCTCCAAAACGATTAAATTCTGCAATTATTTTCTCTAGATTAGCGTTGGAAATTATAACAAACAATGATGAAGAATTTGGCTTTAAATATTCTTCAACCTCTGTTAAAAAACTACCATCAAATACACCCTCTTTAATAGTAAGAGCGCGATGAAAGAAAACTGCGCTGATGATTCCACCCCAGAGTTCATTACTCAGGTCTCCAGGTTCGACTAAATCATGATATGGTTTAACCCTAATCTTACCAACCGCATTTTTGGTAATCACAACTGCATCTTTCAAATCTGCTAAATTTTCTTGCTCAAGTTTGAGTAGTTCTAAAAGTACTTCATCTGCTTTATATTTGTCATCAAAACTGACTACAACTAATTCACTCATACTCTGCGATTACCTCCAATATATTAATGGTTGAAAATCTTATTTAATCATTTCTTGGTTGGATCATCACCAACCTGAATAATTAACTTACCAAAATTTTTCCCTTGTAGTAAACCAATAAAGGCGGTGGGTGCATTTTCCAGACCTTTTACTACATCTTCTTTGTACTTGAGTTTACCAGCTTGTAACCACTGAGAAACATCATTGATAAACTCTGGCTGACGGGCTTGGTAATCACCAACTAGAAACCCTTGGATAAACGCTCGTTTAATCAAGAGAGGCATCAGATTTGGACCAGGTGGTGGAGTTTCGGCGTTGTACTGGGAGATTAAACCCACCAAAGGAATTCTCGCGCCCAGATTGATCTGTTGCAACACTGCTTCTAAAATTACCCCTGCTGTATGATCAACGTAGATATCAATTCCATTTGGACAAGCAGCTTTCAATGCAGAATTCAGGTCTTGAGTTTTGCGATTAATGCCAGCATCAAACCCTAATTCATGTACAATGTAATCACATTTCTCCTGACTACCAGCAATACCCACAGCGCGACAGCCTTTGATTTTGGCAATTTGACCGACAACTGCACCCACAGCACCAGAAGCCGCAGAAACCACAACAGTTTCGCCTGTTTTGGGTTTGCCTATATCTAGCAGGGAAAAATAAGCTGTCATTCCAGGCATCCCGGCAATGCCTAAAGCAGATGAGATTGGTAATTGTTTGGGGTCAAGTTTTCTCAAGGTTTCGCCTTGGGATATTCCATAAGCTTGCCAACCGTCATACCCCAGCACAAAGTCTCCCTCGGCAAATTGGGGGTGGTTTGATTTCACCACTTGGCTGACAGTGCTACCCACCATGACTTTACCTAATGCTGCGGGAGTTGTATAGGAAGCGCGATCGCTCATCCTTCCTCGCATATATGGATCAAGGGATAAGTAAATAGTGCGGGTGAGTATTTCTGACTCTCCCAGTTCTGGAATTGCCGTTTCAACAAGGGCAAAATCGCTTTCTTTCGGTTCGCCTGTTGGGTAACTTTTGAGCAGAATTTGTTGGTTTATGGAGTCAGACATATAGGCCTCCTTCATTGATAGATTGCCTTATCGATCATACAGTGGAAGAATTCACCTTCTGACTCAAAGCGTTCGCTGCCAATATACCAACCAACGCTGAGGCGAGTCGGGATTGTGTAGCCGTCAAATGTGCCGCTTTCGTCGATGATTCCACCAAAATCAACGTAGTGGAAATCTCCGCCTTCGGGATTCCCCCAACGATGGATTTTCATTCGCTCCAATATGCCTTGATGATTAATTGCCAAAGTCAGTTTGGCTGGTTCGCCGAGTGCTGTAAAGTTAACCTGTATTGAGGATGCTTCCACAACAACAGCAGGTGGTGTCACAAACTCTCGTCCCTGATCATCGGTAATTGGGGCAGATATAGCGTAGCTGACACCAGGGGCAAGATAGCTTAAAACCCACATTCAGCATGAGTAAATAGACTCAAAATATTTCCCCAGCAGTTGTTTTGTCGAAAAAATAATTTTCATGAAACAGCTAAAAATACCTGATGATAAGCGTTTTAGGCTTTTTATCATCTATGGTGTGATCAAAGCATTTAATCTCAAACTCACAGAATTTATTGACACTGTTATCAATAAGATAGGTTTGACCACTAGATAAAGCTGCGATGCCTGCGGCGAGCTACGCTAACGCAAAATGTAGAATTAAGTTTTACTGGCTGAAAACCTTGTTCTCATTAGGTTGTATAAATTCCCAAATTTTAAAAATTACCTGCTGGACGTGGGTTCAAAAGCTTATCTGGTAAGCTTTTGGGTGCATCAAAAGTGGATTGATGTACTACTCAATGTGAAGAAATATTTCGCCAACAGCATCCGATGATACTCATACCCCAGATCAGAAATTTATCACTGTGTTTATTTTTTAACTAATTTCTGCTTACGTGTTAGCAGTGAACTTGCACCTATTACTCCTAATCCCAGTAAACTCATTACAGAAGTTGGCTCAGGTATAGGTTTTGCAACACTTTCCACAGTGACATTTGGATCTAACGCATCGCCTGAATTGAACACATAATCAAATGCTCCTTTATCGTTGAGTGCAGTTCCACGCAAAAAAAGCGCACTCCAACGGGCAATGGTTTCAATTGCCACATCTTGCTCTAGCGTTGGTCTTTCTGGCTCACGAATGAGATTGTCTTCATTGGTAATGCCATAGTGGTTAGCGCTAGGAATGGTGATAAATGCCTTGGGAGGGTCTTGAATTTGAGAGTATGTTAGTTCAGCATTAGCTGGTTTTGCAACACCATCTCGATTACCCTGCACTAAACCAATAGGGATGCCATGATTATCAATAACAGGAAGTCCTCCACTACTTTGGACAATCAAGAAGTTAGTGCCATAAAATACACCACCCTTCAATTCTTGGGGTCGATTAAAATCTTCCGTACATAATGCAGTAAAACAGTTGCCCTGAATTGCAGCGATTCCTACCGCTCCTCCAAAGGAGTGACCAAGCAAGACTAGCATACTGGGGTCGAGTAGATTAGCAATAGGTGATGAAGGTTTAGACTTCTGAGCCAGTATGTAAGTTAGTACATCATTTACTTGTTGTTGTTCAGAGATTAAGCCTGTAACCGCACCCATTGGGCTGATTGCAGTTCTGATGTGATTAGGTACAACCACTACAAACCCATAACGTGCCACAGTATTAGCAAATGTTGAGTAATCGGATTTGTCAACTAGCGCCCCCTGCAAGAACAACGCAATCGGCAGTGAACTCTGCTTAGTCTCTGTATTAGAGAAAACTGGATAGTAAATATCAGTAGCATCTACACCACCATCACTTCTAGGAATTGTAGTAACGTAGTTAGCCGCGCTATCGAAAAGAGGAGCAGGATTGAATCTAGCGGCAGCAGCACTTCCTTCTACTCCCAGAGTTATCATCAATGCCCCAACTATAGCCATTGATGATTGATTCTTTGAGAAGAGAAAATTCATGGTTTTATACCTTGTTATATCGCCAACCAAGAGAGATCGCACCGTTATCTAAAGAAGCGACCACCTAACTTTGGAGCACTGCTCCCTTCCAGACCGAATATAGCAGCATCAGTAGAATTATGATAGTAGTACTTTCAAACCTAAACTTTTTAATCAATTTTCTGCTATCAGTCCTATGCCCAACCAGTAATCTGAATAAAATACACCGACTTCATACTCTTCCACTTAATATGCCACCTACTAAGTTGATATATGGCTTAACTTCATCAAATAAATCTTTTGGTTCGTAACGCTCACGTAGCAAAAATCTGTTGACACTATCATCTAACAAATCTTCGATAATATCTGCTAAACGTGTGCAGCCTGGATACTTTGATTCTGCCAATAAAAACAGAGTGTAAGTGTTGAGGTCACACTTTGCTGTGGATGGCTTGGTAGTTACTCTGATTGTCCATGCCCTCAATAGAGACAGTGTAAATTATCTATGTTTCCAGTCCCCTACTGCTAGCGATCGCTTATTCTTTTCTCGTTCTCACTACTGCATTTATTGTCTTATTTGTCAATTCCTAAGTTTTGTTTTCTTCAAAAATTTATTCCTTAACCCCTGCTTTAATAAATGATTATCTTCAGATAATACTCATATATTAATTAGTGAGTCTATGTTTTTGTAAATATATAAGTTTGATTCGAGTGAGGAAAGAAAATGAATAAGTTCACCTGTTTAATGATTGTCGGGGCAGTATTATCGATAAGTGCGCCGGCATTGGCTGAAAGTCGTGCGGTTAATATCAGTGTTGGCAGTATAGGTGGACCTCTAGATAATGCTGCTTTGCGAACAGTTCGCCAAGTAATAGGGTTTGCGGTTGGTACTGGTACTGTTGATAAATTTATCGTATATAGTCCCAGGGTCGGCGCGCCTATTCCCATTGAAGGGGGTTTATCTGCTTGTGCTGAAGTTGGCTTTGGCGTAACTGATGCTAGATTTAATGGCTTTATCCAGCAGTTGCGTTCAATCACACCCCGCTCAGGAACTTTTTTGAATGTAGAGCTTACCACAAGCTGTAGACTCAACTAATACCAATTCGCGGCGGACGCTCTCTACGAGCATTCATGAGAGGTTAAGACCAAATCATTTTTGTCAATTAGTAATCATGCTGAAAACTGGGAAAAAGAGTAAGTATTAAATTAACAAAATGTAGGGGTTTAAGTCTAGGCTGTTGACTTTGTTGGTTTTAAGGCAAAATTATTTCATACAATAATATTGTCGTGAAATTAGAAGAGAGTCAAAGTAAATGCAAGAGTTTAAAAGCCCAGTAAGTAGATTAGCAAGATTG
>JBBSCU010000211.1:0-10133 GCA_038249935.1 Chroococcales cyanobacterium | reverse complement strand
TTACCACCTACAGAAATAGAAAAGCCTAAACAAAGTAGGCAACTTCAAACGTCAGCAACTACTGAAATTCAATCTTCAAAAACTGAAACCAATATATTCTCTAGTAAGACTGCCCAATTCACAGGAGGAGTAATTGCTTTCACTATACTTTTTTTAATTAAATTCGGTAGTCGGGGAATTTATAAGTTATTTGATTCTCATCCAAGTCAGCCAGTTGTGACTTCAACACCAACTGAGCTACAAGCAAATAATTCTGAGCAAGTAAATACTGATTCTACTAGTCAACAACCTTCTATTTCCGAGGTAAATATACCTTCAGGTGTTCCATCTGGTTGGAAGAAGTTTGAGGGTGGTGGCGCAGAATTGTGGTTGCCTCCAAGTTGGGAAGGTGGAGATTTTAATGAGAAGTTGTATGAATCAATGAAGGAGTTAGGCAGTCACAATTCAAAAATTGAGCAGTTTGCTCAAAAAATACAACAAAATCCCTCAGCTTTTCCAATTTGGGCTTTCGACTCTAATACTGGTGATATTGTAGCAGTAGCAAAAAGACAAGTATCACCTAGCACTCCGTTAAAATTGTATTTAAAGGAGATGAGTGAGGCGTTTCCTCCTCAGATTCGTATATTGGATGTGAAGTTTGGCTCGGCTGAAGATTATGAAGTAGGGCGAGTAATTACAGCAGTTTCAATATCAGGACAAAAGAGCAAACAAGTTTTCTTCTTTTTTAAAAATGGTGCGACTATTTGGTATTTACTTTTTACTGCTGACCAGGATAACTTTGAACAGCGTTTACAAATTTATGAAGCGAGTGTTCGCACTTTTTCATTGAAACCTTAATATACAAAAGCAACGTCCCTTTGGACTCCCTCCCCAATGCCAGTTGTTGACCGAGCGCTGTACAAAACCCCTGATTAGCAATCACCCTCTTGCAACGGTAATGATATTTAAGGATAATGCCTTGACCAATGTCTTTTGGTTGTGCTGAATTTGGGTTAGGAGAAACGTTTCTCCTAAATTCATTTCCATGTGTAGACCGTCGCCCCCTGGAAATCATTGTTATGGTTTTCTTGCTTTCTGGTTTTCTGGTTCTCCAAACTTTTGGGTTAGCGCCTCAACAATAACTGAGGTTACAGTAATCCCCTGCTCTTTGGCTTTAGACATCCAGTAGCGACGTTGGGATATAGGGACTTTGACACACAGATTAACCATCTGTTCAAGCTCTGGCTCTTGTGATGGTAAACCAGATGTCTGGTCTTCAGTATTTATGGCTATCTGGTTTTCTGGTTCCGTCTCTCTGGCTTTTTTAATCAAATCTCCGTACTTGCTCATTTCAAAATCTCCATAACTTCTTTACCTAGCGCGAGGTAATCCGCCCAAGCTGTTTTTAAACGCGAGTCCTCAACATCCCGAATTGGCACACCAGCCATTGCTGCTTTCTCAAAGCCGACAGTACGCCGGATCATTGCCTGAAATACGGGGATGCCTCCATTCAACAAATCCTGACGCAGTGTTTCGCCTTCTCTGCTGGGATAGGGAGGAACAATAGTAAGCAAGCAGCGATAGTTTGTCTCACCCAAATCTTTCACCATCAAAAGCATTGGCTCAAGGCTTACAATGTCGGGCTTTGTCGGCAGTATTAAAAGGTCGCAGCCTTTAGCTAATTCCTTTAGATCATCGGAGTCAGGTCTAGCTGGGGTGTCGATAACCACAAATTGAGCATCGGCAATTACTTTGAGGGCTTGGCGTTCGTCCACCGCAGGAAAGGGGAATGACCCGCGTTTCGACCACGCCAGGGCGGTGCGGTTCTGGTCGCCATCTACAAGAACTGTTTTACCTAGCTCACTAAAGAAAGTTGCAAGATGCACTGCTGTAGTGCTTTTCCCCACCCCACCCTTATACCCAGTGATCGTTACAATTTTCTTTTGACTTGACATAAATCTGGTTAACCATAAAGGAGGTTTTCTGGCTTTCTGGCTTTCTGGCTTGCTCTAAATTATACTGACAAATGTAACAGCAGTTGTTGTATATCTGTAGCCCATACTTCTCTATTGGTTACTTTTACCCCTACACCTGTATAATTATCCAGACAAAAAACAGTTTTATAAATGAGAATCTATACTGACGAAAGCTGCACCAAAGCGGATCAAGGGAATTATATGCTTATTGGAGGAATTGTCTGCGATAAAGAAACTTCTAAAGAAATCCGTAGAGCTATTCAATTACTTAAAAATAATGAGGGACTCCCACTTGATTTTGAATTCCATTTTTCAAATATCCAACCTAATAAAATTGAAATATATAAAAAGTTCTGCGACATTTTTTTTGATTTTTACAATCAAAAATGTTCTTATCAACGTGGTATCCAAGAACTTAGGATATATAGACGCATCTGTTTTGAGGGTATGTTAATATCACATGCTAAAATTGATCATTCTAAATTTAGTGAAGGTGATGCTGAACTAGGTTTTTTCCGGTTTTACCATACACTTCTAGCTAATGCTCTACGAAAACACCATTTTGCAGAGCGTCAATTTCATGTCACTATTGATGCAATTAGTACTAAAAACCCTAGAATGGTTCCAAACTTACACCAACGTTTAAATACTTCTTGTCTACCAGAAGTTGCGGAACCAATAAAAACTATTCAGCCACAAGACTCAAAAGCAGAGCTACTTCTACAAATGGCAGATGTAATACTTGGCTCCGTAAGCTTCGCTTGGAACAAATTGCCAACACAAAGCAGTAAAACAATTGATGCGAAGCGAGAAGTTGTTCAGCATGTAGAAAATAAGTTAGGCAAACCACTATCAAAGCCAACCTACTTAGCTACAAGCTTCAATATTTGGGAATTGAATATGCAATAAAATTTAAAAACACATTGAGCCTAGACTTTTCAGCCGTAGCATCGCAAAGCGACGTTGTTCGGAACCTCAATGTGCTCTACCTTATTATCGCCTAATTAGACCGAATGTGCAACCCTATTTTAATATGCTCTACTCAACAATAACTCAATAGCAGTGTCCGTCTGGAGTTGGATCTAAATTGTCTCAGAATCTAAAACCCAATCACCGAAACCGCCTTTCGCTTCTGCTCTGGCGTGACCTCCAGATAACGCTGCAAAGTCCCCAGGTCGCTATGTCCAGAGATTTCTTGAATAGTTCTCAAAGGTATCCCAGCGCTTGACATTTGCGTGAGGGCAGTTCGTCTAAACGAATGGGTGCTGACTCCCTCAACCCCAATGCGCTTGCAAGCATCCCGTAAAATTTTGTCTGCCATGAATCGGGTCAGACGTTCAGTTACACCACGCATACCGGGGAACATTGCCCCCTTTTTCGGTTGGTACTCGCCTAGCATTGCGGCTAGCCCTGGTGGGATGTCCACAATCCGGGTTTTGTGCTTGCCTTTGGTGGTAGACTTGCGGAAAGTGATAGCACCAGATTTGATATCAGTCGTCTGGAGTGCCAACGCTTCTGATACGCGACAACCAGTGAAAAGGCAAATCCCAAACAGAGAGCGATCGCGTGGGCTTAGTAATCCCTCGGTGAATAATCGCTTTAGTTCGTCTTGGGTTAGTATCTTGCCTTGTCCGTTGCCGTCTACTTTCATTTTTGTGATCGTTGAGGAATTACACGTTTGAACTAAAACGTGTAACTAGTGACCCAAAGTATTGTAACTCCGTTAGTGTCACCAACGCGAACCCAAGACATCAATTTCAACTTATCAATCAACATCGCTGCAACCCTGATTCTTTCGTGGACTCATAAATCCTGCTTATGTTTGCGGCGTTATTGCCAAGTACAGGTATAATCAACCCCAGGCTTGGGGGCAAACGCATCTATAATCTCCCGCCAATGGTAATGCTTGATTGTGTAGCTCATGTGGTAGATGATAGTATCATGTAGTGATACTATCCAATGGAACTTAACAGTAAACATCAAAAAACCCTTGATGCCATTTTTGACAATCCCGTTAGATCCAATATCTCCTGGAGTGATATTGAATCTATGCTAATTGCCCTTGGTGCAGAAGTGTCAGAGGGGAGGGGGTCAAGAGTGAGAATTGCTCTTAATGATGTCAGAGCCACATTTCACAGACCGCATCCAGAAAAAGAAACTGACAAAGGTGCTGTTAAGTCCACACGACGCTTCTTAAAAGAGGCAGGAATTTGGGAAGACACGGAAGGATTGGGTAATGATGAAGTATAAAGGCTATGAAGCTGTTCTTGAATTTGACGATGAAGCTGAAATTTTTCACGGTGAAGTAATCAGCATTCGAGACGTGATTACTTTTCAAGGCACTAGTGTAGAAGAAATCAAGCAAGCATTTCGGGATTCTGTTGATGATTATTTAGAATTTTGCCAAGAACGCGGTGAAGAACCTGATAAACCATTCTCAGGCAAGTTTGTAGTTAGGATTAAACCTGAGTTACATAAAACAATTGCTATTAAAGCAAAGAAAGAGGGGCAAAGCCTTAATTCTTGGATAGAAAAATGTTTGTGTATTTATGCTAGTTAACTATTCTGATTATCTAAAAAACTCCGATGCGCCACCTGCTCTACCCCAATTCTTCAACAGTATATGATGCTCCTCAAAGGTAAGAATCCACAAGTTTACCCTGAGTTGACCATAAATCATCGAGAAGGCGACAAGCGACGTAAACAACTTTTTGAGGATGGCGCTGGTGTCTTCCATTCATCCCCCAGCAACGGACAGTATAATCACTTTCATAACCTAGAACAAGTGCTAGATCGTTATAAGTTAACTGCCACTTTTTCTTAAATTCTATTGGGTGCATAAATTTAGATCCATTACTAGTATTCAGGCTTTTGATGTCTTGATATCTTTGAGCTAAGTGAAAATTAAAGGCTTTTTGAGATTGCAGTAATATTAAAAAGCGGTAAACCCTAACTTCTCACTACCCTTCAATTGCTTGGATTCTATAAGTTGTGCAATCGCACCCCTTAAATACCGAACACTAGGTTTCTCTTCGCCCCACTTTCGGCTATTTCTAATCGCAGCAAAGCTGACTGGTGTTGTCACGGCTGAAGTAACAATGTTTAAAATCTGCTCCTTATCAGCTTCAGAAATACTCACGAATTCTTCTACCTCTACAATTTCAACCTCTTGGGTAAGCTTTGAGAAAATAGACTCCAGCTGATTAACTGCGTCAGATGGTGCAATTTTTTCACCTCTGGGCATAACTCCTGGTTCATGATGCTGCACCAACTCCGGGAAGAATTTGAGTAATGTTCTTGCCGGATCTGGCTGACCATTTCCTGGGTGTAACTCAGTTTTTAGCCAGTCTGGAATCATACCCAAGTTGCCACCGCTAACAGGTTCGCCAAAGTTATTAGGGTTAGCCTTAAAATATTCCCCACTTGCAACATTAATCTTTCGCAATCCGCCAGCACTAACAGATTTAGCGACACACCCAATAAAATTAATCGAGGTTTTAAAGGTGTCTGCTAATCCTGCTGTCGCCTTGCCAACCACAGAAGTTAAGTTGGAGCCGTGCAAGACAATAATTAATGTACCGCCACACTTAGCGAAACGACTCAGCAGATATTGGATAGCCCAAGTGCGATCGCTCTCCTCCAGTAAGGACAGCAACCGCATCGCCTCATCAATCACTAACAGTAAGTTTTTGTGGGAGTAAGGATCACTTCCATCTAACCCTTTAAGAAATTTAAGCAAGTCACGAGCGACTAATTTATCTGCTGAATCTGCATCTTTTTCCGGGTATTTAAGAGCAGAAATCAGATTGCAACTAAAGGGGTAAACATCCACCCCGGCTGTAAAGTATTGGGTGTTTAATCCCGAATCTAAAGATAAAGATAATGTTGCCAAGATTGCTGCTAAGGTTCCCTTGCCACCTCGTTGAGTACCAGCGATCGCTATAATTTGGGAACTCATCATCTCTTCTATTTTGAAACCACTTTGAGTTAAAGCCGCGATGAGTGTGTTTGCCCTATTACTCAGAGGGAGATGAGTTATAGTCTCTGGTGCAAGCCCATTAGCTGATGGCTGTAACTCTGTAGGTCTAGAAAGATGATCTGCTTGGTTCAGGTGGCGAATATCAACAATTGGTGAAGTTAACTGTTTAATATCTACGGTCGGTGGTAACTGGGTTTGAGCCTGTGCGATGGCACTTACCTCCGACCGATTCAGCCGGCTGTCAATCGTCACATCCTGTAAATGGAGAGCCATGCTTTGATAAGTGGGTAGCTGACGACCCTTAAGCTTGCCAAACCAGCCAAACATCCAACGATAAGCATAAAAACGTTTTCCTGGCTCAACTTGGGTTAAATATTGCCCAATATTTTCAAACTCAGCTAGAAGAAAGGCGTACTCCTCTGCTGATTGTCGTTCTAGAAATTTAACAGTATTGGCAAGATGATCCGCTTGATAATTGCTCCTAGTATCATAGTCCCCCAAAAGAGCTAGAGCGTCTACAAAGTTGCCACGTAGAAAGGGTAAAGGTGCAATTTCTTTAGTGCGGTTCGAGTGTTCGACAACAAACCATAGCCACGCAGCACCACCAATTAAACCACCAACTATAGCCAATGGGTTGACCGCATAACAAACCGCTCCGATGCCAGAAGCCAATAAACCAAGTACACGGGTCATGTCTGCTTCATTCTCAGATGCCCGTGCCATTTCAAATAATTGGTCTTTTCTCTCTTGCAGCCATTGAGCGATATTTCCGGCTTCTAAATGCGAGAGACTAGGATACTGCGATCGCAGATATTCTGTTTGTTTAGTTGTGATTTTGGGGATATTATTTTCCACAAGTTAAATCCCTTATTGAGTTAAGAAGCCGCCAAAGTTCGCGCTCAATTTAGCGGCTATTGATTATCAGTCTTTAGTCAATCGCCAGATGGCAAACCCAATTTCACCCGCCATCATTGTGCCGATGTTAAATAAGATGCAGCCCAAAATCATGAATGGGGCTGTAAATTCAAACGGGTTACGAGCCGCAAAGGTGGTGACAATATCGAACACCCAAACCGCAATCACAACTAGCCCTGCGCTAGAACGTGAGCGTGTACCTGCGGTCTTATAATCTTTCCAAAGTTCACCAACAAGGTCAATCTTGCCACTAGGCTTGGTTTCAAGCTCATAAACCATGTGGTCTTGAAGTTCCCGCCTAGCTGAATCTGGGTTTTTACCCCGTAGGGCATGGGCTTCGATTACTTGCACACCCACCGAAACCATGAATGCCAAGTAGAACAAAGGGTTGAACAGTGCAAACGGCACATTTAGCCAATTCCAAGTCGGCTCAAACCAGGGTAAAACAGGCGGACATTGAAAGATTAATTGCCAAGTTGAATCAGCACTAATTACAGAACCACCAATAAATAAAACCCCACCTACCAAGGCACGACCCGCGCCACCGTTAGCAACAAATTGATTGACTATAGCGGCGGCTGCCCTAATAGGTAAGCCGACGATTATCACAACAGCCTTGGCACAAAAATCTATGATTTCACCAAATGAGCGCTTCTTACCTTTGGGTTTACCATCGCTGTTACCAGTACTGTTACTTTCTGCATTTGATGATCCTAATGCCATTACTTCCTCCTCACTGGTTTGATATTTTGAACGCTTTTACAAATTTCTTTGGCTTTGTATTTCCATTTCCAAATCCCTTCTTCAATTCGCCCAATACACCTACCTGTTGCGTCAAAAACATCAACAATCTCATCATCTTGATAAAGGGTTGTGTCTGGTCTGGGATTGCGTTTACTGCTGTCAAAGTAGTTGGTGATTCTTAATTTGCGAGTTGTGGGCATGACTCCCGCCTCGTATAAGGCATCGCTGGTTTTTGCCCGTTCTTCTATGCGAGTTCGCTCTAATCCTTCGGTGGCTTTTAATCTCTCGGCTTCTGCATAAGCCCCCAACTTGGGTACTAAGGGGATGATTACAGGCAACATACAAACTAAGACTCCAGCCAAAGCTAAATACAGTTGCTTTTTATACATCTCACTGTGCTAATGCGCTGATTAATGCAAATTTTTCCCATTGCTTTAACTCATGCAGTCGCTTCCATGCTGACTCGGCTTCGTTGCTAGGAGCGGTAGAAGAATCACACTCTAACCATGCTTCATGGGCGATTTTTGCAATTAACCAGAGTGTGTCTGATTCGCTCATCTTCTCTAGTCCTTCGCCCCATGTCTCACACATATCTTTAATCAGTGCATTGTCGTGAGAGAGGGAGTAATATCCTACGGGGTACGCCATTTTAATATCCTTAATTTGTGTTTTTTCTGTCACAGGGGTTTTTCGGTTGCAATCAACTGGCGTTTCATGTTTCGTGTTTCACGTTTCACACTGTGGTCATGCCGTTTCCCGGTTGTTGTGAGGCTGAAACATTGATGCAACCGTTGAAACAGTTTCATGAAACGTTTTGTGAAACACTACCGCGCACAACTGCCAACCTTTTGTCCTTCTTTCCTTGGGAGTAGAACTCGATATTTAGGATGGCTTCGTGAATCTCCATCAAGGCTTGGACAGCATCACCCAGACGCAGGTCATTCGATGTGCTGAACCGCTCGGACGCTTCGATTTGTTTGTAATTTGGGGATGCTTGCACGAACCTAAGAGTCTGTTCGCAACCCAAGATGATGGTCATGATTTCGGTTGTTGTTAGTGATGGTTGTTTCTGCATGGTTTCTTGGTCGTTCATGACTTATTTCTTCTCCTTTGGGTTTTAACTGGTGCGGTTGGGGCTTCTGGTTGACTCGGTTTCTGAAGTACATAGCTGATGTCCCCTGCACCCCCCACGGCTGCGGCGATGGTGAACATATTGTTACGGCCGAAATACTGGACTCTAAAGTAGCCAAGCGCTAGGAACCCAATGGCAGCAACAGAGAGTCCAAGTGTTTTGTTTGGTTTCATGGTCATGCAGCTCCCTTAAAATTAGTGACCATTGCGCTAAGTGCCGATTTATTCGGCTGTGTAGATTGCGCTGTTTCAGGTTTGGGCGTTGTTTGCACAAAAGCGTGTTGAAAAATCAGCTTCTCTACACCTGCTGATAATGCTTGTGTCGGTGCCTCTTGGGGTAAATCAAACATTTTGCACAATTCAATTACTGCTAGGTAGGAGATGGTTATACGCCGAGATTCGTAATTCATTGATTAACCTCACTTTGCGATTTGAGTTAATAGCTTCAACCCCAAGGCATTGATGAATTGGGGATTTTTCAAGACCGCAAAACCTAAAGCAGCTAGATTTTGATCCACTACTGGCATACAAACACCCCCACCCCAGGCGACAAGGTATTTCGCTCGGTCTAGATAATTACCAGCAGTCACAAAGTTGGCGAATTTCTCAATCCTGTTACTCCACCATTCATCTAGGCTTTGGCTGTACTCTGTTTCAAACTTTTTACCTGTGAGGTGGTTGCCGCCATAAGTGAAAGTGCCTTCAAGAATCCCCTGGTTCACCAAACTGGGCGAGTGCTTCACATCTTTGGACAGCAGACTTACTTTGTCGTTTCGTTTGTCAAGGGCTTCTGCAATCATGCTGTGCAGTTCACCACAACCACCTTCAATCAAGTGACGGTCAATCACTGCACCACTGCCGTTAAACACAGTTACAAGCCAAGTTGATGAACCGATATCGAGAGCGATCGCTAATTCGGAAGGGTCAAGTATCAAAGATGCTTCACCGAATAAACAATGGGCAATGCTTCCAAACCCTTCGGGGTAAATGCCGGCAACCGCGATGTCAACTGTCTTGGTGACAATGGAACGAGTTACAGGATGCAGATGTTCAAAGGTGTGAGTCCCTGACACTCTGCGTTTAATCTCTTGTCCCCAGCGTTCTGGGTTATGGTTGCTCAAACTAATTGAAAGCTTGACCCCATTGGGAATATTCAGAACTGCTAAGTCTGCAAGGATGCTTTCTAGTGCCAGTTCTGCTTTTTTCGCTTTGTCATCATGCAGTAGGGTGTGGTCTGCTTGCGCGATCGCTGCACTGCCCCAAAAGAATTGAACATCTTTCAAGTCAAGCCGCGTTCCTTCTACATAACGCACCCATGCCCCATCTTTTGAGATGGTTTCGTGGTGCATGATGTTTCGGTTGCGAACAAGTGAGTATGCGGCTGGCATCATGATAGAAAAATCACCGAT
>JBBSCU010000210.1:0-10240 GCA_038249935.1 Chroococcales cyanobacterium | reverse complement strand
GCGCCACCAGATAAGACGTTGTATCAACCACGACCTGCATCGAATCAAGACAGACCACAAGCGCCACCAGATAAGACGTTGTATCAACCGCGACCTGCATCGAATCAAGACAGACCACAAGTGCCACCAGACAAGACGTTGTATCAACCACGACCTGCATCGAATCAAGACAGACCACAAGTGCCACCAGACAAGACGTTGTATCAACCACGATCTGTATCGAATCAAGGCGAACCACAAGCACCACCAGATAAGACGTTGTATCAACCGCGACCTGCATCTTATCAAGACAGACCACAAGTGCCACCAGACAAGACGTTGTATCAACCACGACCTGCATCTTATCAAGACAGACCACAAGGGCGAACTGATGATACTATTTACCAACTAAAGCAAAATGAACAGCCAGCTAGGAGAATTACTCCTAATTTATTGCGAATACTGGGAATTATCTTGGCAATTGGACTTACTTTAGCATTGGTAACTTATATATATAATCAATCAAAATCTTCTCCAGAGCCAAGAAAAGAGCAAGGTTTGCTTAACTAATACTTGAGGTAAGTGCTTAAACCTTAGTTGTTTTCCATTTACATACAAGCGATCGCCCCTAGCATCGGGTATCTTCTTCTATACTTGAATAGAATAAAGCTTATAAATTGATTAAGCATAATTGCCCATGACCACTTCTAAACGCCACTACCACATCATTACCTTCGGTTGTCAGATGAATAAAGCTGACTCAGAGCGCATGGCTGGCGTTTTGGAAGACATGGGCTTTGAGTGGTGTCAAGACCCGAATAATGCAGAGGTGATTCTCTACAATACCTGCACAATTCGGGATAATGCTGAACAAAAGGTATATTCCTACCTCGGCAGACAGGCGAAGCGCAAGCATGAACAGCCTAATTTAACTCTCATAGTTGCTGGTTGTGTTGCCCAGCAAGAAGGTGAAGCGCTGTTGCGACGTGTGCCAGAATTAGATTTGGTAATGGGGCCACAACACGCCAACCGTCTCAAAGATTTGTTGGAGTCAGTGTTTAACGGCAACCAAGTTGTGGCAACCGAGCCAGTTCACATTATCGAAGATATCACCCAGCCACGACGGGATAGTAAAGTGAGCGCTTGGGTAAATGTGATTTACGGCTGTAACGAACGCTGTACTTACTGCGTGGTTCCCAATGTGCGCGGTGTCGAACAATCTCGCACGCCGTCAGCTATCCGGGCTGAAATCGAAGAATTAGGACGGCAAGGTTACAAAGAAGTTACTCTACTTGGTCAAAATATTGATGCTTACGGCAGAGATTTGCCTGGAGCGACACCAGAAGGCCGGCATCTGCATAACTTCACAGATTTACTTTATTATGTGCATGATGTGCCGGGAATTGAAAGGTTAAGATTTGCTACTAGCCACCCCCGTTATTTTACTGAGAGACTAATTAAGGCTTGTGCGGAATTGCCTAAAGTCTGCAAACACTTCCACATCCCCTTTCAATCTGGGGATAATGAACTTTTAAAAGCGATGGCGCGGGGTTATACTCATGAAAAATATCGCCGGATTATCGATACTATTCGGCGGTATATGCCAGATGCCTCAATTAGTGCTGATGCAATTGTCGGTTTTCCTGGAGAGACTGAAGGGCAGTTTGAAAATACTTTGAAATTGGCGGAAGATATTGGCTTTGATATGTTAAATACAGCCGCATATTCGCCGCGTCCAGGGACACCCGCAGCTTTGTGGGACAATCAACTGAGTGAAGAAATTAAAAGCGATCGCTTACAACGGCTCAATCATCTGGTAAATATAAAAGTAGCAGAGCGATCGCAACGTTACTTTGGACGCATTGAAGAAGTTTTAGTAGAAGACCAAAATCTTAAAGATCAAACCCAGGTAATGGGACGCACTGGCGGTAATCGGCTGACATTCTTCAGTGGCGACATCAAAGAATTGCAAGGGCAGTTAGTTAAGGTAAAAATTACCGAAGTCCGCCCTTTTAGCTTGACTGGTGAACCAGCTGAGGTCAAACAAATTAGGCGCACATAATGTCAATTTTATAACTACGCCCTCGATAAAGCGTAACCTTACATAGAATTGGTATGAGGACAAAACCTCGCTCTTAAAGCTTATGAACGCCATCACTTTGAATATTCCCAATCTGGGTATTGAGGGGTTTTATGAACTCTGTCAAGCTAATCAAAATTTGCAGTTAGAACGTACTGCAACTGGAGAAGTTCTAATTATGCCTCCAACATATCCGTGGACAGGTAAGAAAAACTCTGGTTTGAATGCTCAACTATGGAACTGGAATGATCGCACAAATTTAGGTATTGTATTTGACTCCTCCAGTGGTTTTACTTTACCCAATGGTGCGGTTTACTCACCCGATGCTTCTTGGGTAAGTAATGAAAAATGGGAGGCTTTAACTCAGACTCAACAAGAAGAAGAATTTTCCCCTCTAGCACCTGATTTTGTGGTGGAATTGCGTTCTAGTAGTGATTCTTTGAAAAAACTCAGAGAAAAGATGCAAGAATATATTAACAATGGCGTTCGTTTAGGTTGGTTGCTTGACCCGAAGAATAAAACAGTAGAAATTTTTCGTTTAGAGAAAGAGGTAGAAATATTAGAATCTCCTACAAGTGTATTTGGTGAAGATATTTTACCTGGGTTTGAATTGAATTTAAATAAAGTATGGTAAGTAGATAAACAAAAATATTTACTAGCCGAGCGATCGCAACGTTACTTTGGACACATTGAAGAAGTTTTAGTAGAAGACCAAAATACCAAAGATCAAAAAGAATTGCAAGAGTAGACATCTCCGAAAAAGAGATGTAGCACTGCTACGTCTCTACAATGGTTATGGATAACGCATATTTAATTTCTGGAGATGTCTATTGAACAAAGGAAATTTTAAGTAAAAGACTGAATATATGTTTACTGACATTCAAATTTTACAAAAAAAAATCCTTTAATACTAGACATACCCGACAAAATTTGTCGGGTATGTTTGACTGGTATTTTTGCTCGTGTTACCATCAAGCCACAGTCGACAGACAAACAGGGAAAGCTAGTTTATGACTCAAGCAATCACAACCCAAACCAAAGCCAGCACTGCCTACTTTCATGCCTTGAAATGTAAGGAATGTGGCGCTGAATATGAACTCAAAGCCAAGAATGTTTGTGAGTTATGTTTTGGACCACTAGAAGTAAAGTATGACTACAGCGCCTTACGTCAGACCGTCACTCGTGAAACAATTCAAGCTGGCCCTAATTCAATTTGGCGCTACCGTCCCTTTTTGCCTGTTGCAACTGACAATGTTATAGATGTGGGAACTGGTATGACTCCCTTGGTTCGTTCCCATCGTCTTGCCCGTCGCCTGGGTTTAAATAAACTTTATATTAAAAATGATGCCGTTAATATGCCTACCCTCAGCTTTAAGGATCGGGTGGTGTCAGTCGCCCTTTCCAGAGCGCGGGAGTTGGGTTTTACGACTGTTTCTTGCGCTAGCACCGGTAACTTGGCAAATTCTACAGCTGCTCTCGCAGCTCATGCCGGTTTAGACTGCTGTGTATTCATCCCCGCAGATTTAGAAGCAGGTAAAATTATCGGTAGCCTAATCTACAGTCCCACCCTGATGGCTGTTAAGGGCAACTACGACCAAGTAAATCGTCTCTGTTCGGAAGTTGCTAATACATACGGCTGGGGTTTTGTCAATATTAATCTGCGTCCTTACTACTCCGAAGGTTCCAAGACACTAGGTTTTGAAGTTGCAGAACAACTAGGTTGGGAGTTACCTGACCATATCGTTGCTCCTTTAGCATCTGGTTCCCTCTTCACAAAAATTTATAAAGGGTTCAAAGAGTTTGTCGAAGTTGGTTTAGTAGAAGACAAGAATGTCCGTTTCAGCGGCGCTCAAGCTGAAGGTTGTTCACCCATCGCCCAAGCATTTAAAGAAGGGCGTGACTTTATTAAACCAGTGAAACCGAATACAATTGCCAAATCCATTGCGATCGGCAACCCAGCAGACGGCATTTATGCTGTGGATATAGCTAAGAAGACTGGCGGTAATATTGAATCAGTCAATGATGCAGAAATTATTGATGGCATCAAGCTGCTAGCAGAAACCGAAGGTATCTTCACAGAAACGGCTGGTGGTACAACCGTTGCCGTACTGAAAAAACTAGTAGAAGCTGGCAAGATTGATCCAGATGAAACTACAGTGGTATACATCACTGGCAATGGTCTGAAAACTCAAGAAGCAATTCAAGGCTACGTTGGCGAACCCTTGACTATTGATGCTAAACTAGACAGTTTTGAACGAGCTTTAGAGCGATCGCGTACTCTCGAACGCTTAGAATGGCAACAAGTTCTCGTTTAATTATGAGTTATGAGTTATGAGTTTTTTATTCATAACTCTTAACTTTATTCCTAACTCCTCACTCTTCATTTTTTACTTCTATGGCTGTAAAAGTTTTAATTCCTACTGCTCTGCAAAATTTGACTGATAACCAAGCTACTCTAGAATCCAATGGCAGCACAATTGCTGAATTGTTGGACTCTTTAGAACAAAGCTTTCCTGGGATTAAATCGCGGTTGTGCGATGAAAAAGGGGAGCTACGTCGGTTTCTAAATTTTTACGTCGATAGCGAAGATATCCGCTATTTGGATGGGATAAATACACCCCTGAAAGATGGCGATGAAGTAAGTATTGTCCCTGCTGTTGCTGGTGGTTAATTTTGGAATATTTTTTTCGGAGTCCAAGGTGTATTGCCACTTTCAAGCTATTTGGACGGGATTATTTATCCCGTCTTTTATTTTAGTGAAAGCAAAATTAAAAAAGAAAAGTACTCCGCAGAATGCCAACGGTAGATGAGGGAATGAAGATGAGGGAATGATATTATCGCTCTTTACTCCTGTCTGTGTACTCTTGCGCTAGTGCTTTTTGGGCAACTCCGTTTACTCCCGCAATTAATAACCATGCGAGCATCCAGGTTTTGTGATAACTGCGGCTAATAAGTCTACCTTTCAACTTTTTACACTCTGCTCACATACTTAAGCGAAAAGCGTACTCGTACTCATCTAATATTCACATGGATAAATTTACTGATTTTGTCCAAAATTAGACTTACATCTTTCTGGGCAACTTTTGAAAGGACGAGTATAACAGAGTATTAAGTACTGGGACTTTTAAGAGGTTGAGGGAGAAGAACCAGTACCCAATACCTAAAAAGACTCACTGGATTGATTGAAAACTAATATGGCAAATCGCTCACGCAAGCTGACGCCAAAAGCTTCTAAAGTAAATAAACCTCATACAGGTGCGATGAAACGTGTCGCCAAAAAACCCCAGAAAAAGCAGCAACGGGGAATTTGGTTATCGTCAATGTTAGCGATGCCTACGGCCGCAAGCTACGCAATTCTCTTAAGTAGTGCTAGTCTAGTTATAGCTTTTGCCTGGATTAGCGTTCTCTTCATCTTCAATCCAGATCAGGTCAGCTGGCTAAATAAAATTTTACCTGCATGGGCACAAATCCCCCTTGGTAATCACGAACGCCCTCAAACCCTCAAACAAATTCAACTCGATTTGAGTAAAAAAAAGCAAATAGTCGGAGAAAGTCTGCCTTTGCATCAGGATGCAGAAAACTCATTTTTACTGCCAGTTTTTCAGCAGCGTCCTAATTGTCAATCTAATTGTGAAGAACTTGTGGAACTCAGGGTTTACCAACGCTCACAAGAGTTAGAGTTTAAATCTCAGTCAGAAAATTACTACTATCTAGCGACTCAATTAGCTATAACTGGCCCAGAAGAATCTTTTGTAATTTCTTCTCTAGTCGATGGAACATCAGAACCCGAAGATGTCAGTATTTTTCTGCCTTTAACTGAAGTGCAACGCTTTGGAGACGGTACACCATCACCAGGGGTTTGGTTTGATTTGCGGGGTCAGCGCCAACAAGGAACTGATGCGTTCGCCTACGGTTACATCGTATACTACAATCCAGAACGCACCAATTTACTACAAATGTTGTCTTGGACAAGTTCTAACGGACAACTGCCCGAATGGCAGCAGGTAACTGGTGATGATACAAAAGAGTTAGTTGTCGATCAAACAGTAGGTTTAGAACCGTACTTACAAGTTTACCAAGTTAAGGCTCTGAAGTTATTCCTCAAACCAATTCAATTGGAGGCAGTTACCCTCAACTTACCAGCCATTAAGGATTCTGCGTACCAAAATGCCCTGTCAATTGCCCGTAGTGGGCTGTGGACACCAGCTTTTGAGTGGTTAAAGTTCATTCAAAAACAGCGCAAAGGAGTTTTGCCAGAGGCGGCGCAAGCGCAAATGGATTTGATTCGCTTGCACTCCCAACTTACTAAAATTCAAGCTGATAAAAATTGGGCAAGTCCTAGTCAACAAGTGCTGGCAGATTTAATTGATGGTCGTTGGGAAAAAGCCTTACAAGTGTTTGAAGCGTCGCCACATAATGCCCAAGAAATTGCTACCCTACTCAAAGCTGATAAAAACCAATTATGGAACCGCACAGCAGCAGCATTACGGGTAAACCCAAATAGACGAGAGGTGCAAGCTTGGGCAGCCCTAATTTTAGCAGTTCAACGGGGGGAAGGACATACTAATTCTTGGTTGAAGGCGCAACCAAAAATTACAAAAGATAACCTTGCCTATATTCAAGGTTTGTTAAAAAGACTCAATGGTGAGGTTACAAAGTCGCAAATATCTTCGACTCACCCTAGTCAAATTGTCGGTACACTGCAACCAATCACTCAAGTTAACAGCACTGACTGGCTGCAACCAAATTCTACAACAGACCTGAAACTCACAGATAACCAAGTTTGGTATCAGGTGGAGGTGAGTGCATTTCATGACGGAAAACGCTGGTTAAATTCCTCCTTTGAGAATTTGAACCCACCCAAAACTTCCCGTGCCAAATTTTTCTGGAAAACTTTAGGAATCAGTTCTGACCCTGAAATTCAGATTATAGTTTGGTTGCCAAACGGAGAACAGCAAATTACTATAGCCGTTATCAAAGCGGTGCAACTACAGGGTAAAGTCTTGCGTCTATTAGTTGCTAGCCCAAAAATTTTGGAGAATCAAAACGATGTTCTTCAACCCAAACCTTTAGCCCTGACAAATGCAGCACTGGAATGGGTGCAACCATCTCCAATCACTCTCCAAGAACTATATCAACAAAATCCCCAAGGGGTTAAGGTAATGTTATCGAGTGTGTGGCAATCTTTACAGCAAGCAGGTGAGGTTCCGACTGGGGCTATTCCTAGCTTTGAGCAGATGCAGGAAAAGTTGGGTGATTGGCCTGTTCAAGTAATTGATTTAACAAATAATACTCAGCCAGAAATCATACTGACTATCTCAGCAGCAGCGATCGCATCCTTGAATTATCCTACACCTGAAAGTCAAGGGGAAAATATAAATCAATCCCGTGACCGCACTATAATTTTATCTGATAGTGGTAAGGTGATTTACACCGATTTTACAGGAAATTACCGTCAAAGACTGTCTGCGATCGCCAGGCTTTCAGATGTCCAATCCTTAGCTTTATTAGTAGAAAATGCTAACCAATACAGTCTAAAGCGCTGGTCACAGAAAAATCAGCGCTTTGAATAGCAAGCCCGTTACTAAAGTTTACATTAGCGCAAGGAAAAGCGTAGGCGTAGCCCGTCGTAGACATCGCTATCTACAAAACTGACTTATTCTTTTTGGCTAGTAGCGACTAGACGTTGATACTTGAGGTTTTCCAACTGCTGCAACAAAGAATCTACCTCGGCTTGTAAATGTATAAATTTAGCTTGCTGATCGTCTTGATAATAAGACTTAGTTAAATTGCTAGCCCAGGTAATCTGGGACTCGCGATCGGAAACAGTAGATAAACAAGTAGGCATCGCTAATTAAATCCAAAACTTAACTCACACCACTAGAAATATTATAATAATCCTCTTTTAAGCTTTATTAAATTATTATATATTTTCAATCAATTACTCTAATGGATTTCAGGTTCAATCATCAAAGACGGTGATCATAATGGCTGGGTTCCTGAGAAAACATTGCCCCAAATGTTCAAAGTTTCCGTCCAATTGATGATACTTAGCAGTACTTAATTGCCAGCCTGTCAATTATAGCTTGATGAATTATTACCGATGCTTTTAAGTAATTTACGCAATAAAGTATATATGGACTATATCAATAATTACGCTAAATTATGAAAAAACTTAGGGCAAAGTATTTGCCACATAAGCTAGGCGTAGCATATTTGAAGGAGAAGGCTACCGCAAAGAAAAGGCAACTGTTGTGTATTTCCCCCGGCAGTTGAAGCGATTAGCGTGGCAAAATACACATAGACAATCTCTCGGAGCGGACACACCAGAAATGGTTTTCCGCAGATTAGAAATAAGAGTTTTATAGAGTTATTACGTAATTCCCATACATTTGTCTATCATTTTTCACTCCGTCAGCATCCCCAGGCTAATTCGTTAATCCGAAGGTCGCCGTGGCAGTTATGATAAACTGACGTTAAAAATAAAATAAAACACCTGCACCACAAAAAATAATATTCTTTGTGGAATTAGTGGACTGCGAACTGGCAAGGAAAAATTCACTTTCTTGCTCTTCCTCATTCTGCGCTTCCCCATGCCACCCTTTCTAAATATCCAATCCTTACATTCAGAAATTTTAAATCCCGTGACTTTGAGCCTGTCTACTGCTAAATCTCATCGCCAACCCTGGCCTGGACTGATAGAAGCCTATCGTGAATACTTGCCTGTCAGCGAAAAAACACCGATTGTCACTTTGTTGGAGGGTAACACACCCCTAATACCAGCGCCAGCGATCGCAGAACGCATTGGCAGACAAGTGCGTGTTTTTGTAAAATACGACGGTCTGAACCCCACAGGCAGTTTCAAAGATCGAGGGATGACTATGGCAATTTCTAAGGCCAAGGAAGCAGGGGCAAAAGCAGTAATTTGTGCCAGTACGGGCAACACCTCAGCCGCCGCCGCCGCCTATGCCAGACGTGGGGGGATGAATGCCTTTGTGCTGATTCCCGACGGTTATGTGGCACTGGGCAAGTTAGCCCAAGCATTACTATACGGTGCAGAAGTATTAGCAATTAAAGGTAATTTTGACCAAGCGCTAGAAATTGTCCGCGAAATGGCCGAAAGCTATCCCGTAACTTTGGTGAATTCGGTCAATCCCTACCGCCTAGAAGGGCAGAAAACAGCAGCCTTTGAAATTGTCGATGTGCTGGGTGATGCCCCAGACTGGGTTTGTATCCCCGTAGGCAATGCGGGAAATATCACAGCATATTGGATGGGATTTTGTCAATATCATCAAGCCAGAAAATGCGATCGCTTACCCCGAATGATGGGATTCCAAGCCGCAGGTGCAGCCCCCTTAGTGTATGGTAAGCCAGTAGCGCATCCCGAAACCTTAGCGACAGCAATTCGCATTGGCAACCCTGCTAGCTGGGAGTTAGCGATCGCAGCCCAAACCGCAAGTCAAGGAAATTTCCACGCCGTTACTGATGCCGAAATTCTTGACGCTTATCGACTTTTGGCATCATCTGAAGGCATCTTCTGCGAACCTGCTAGCGCCGCTTCTGTAGCCGGTTTGTTGCAAGTAAAAGACCAAATTTCCACAGGGGCAACCGTGGTTTGCGTCCTGACTGGTAATGGTCTAAAAGACCCGGATACAGCAATTAAACACAATCACAGTCGATTTAAACAGGGCATCGCACCTGAACTGGGAGCAGTAGCCGAAGCTATGGGATTTTAGGAATTACTCCCTTCCCACTACAAGATTACCTGTTTATTTTTCTCTTTCCCAGCAAAGCTATAATTTTCTCAAGGGTAGAGAGGTCAAACTGATTATGTCAAACCTTGAGCAAATTGAAGCGGTAATTCTTTCATTGCCATCGAATGAGTTTGAGAGGCTGAGATTATGGTTTTTCGACCTGGATTATGAACGCTGGGATGAGCAGATAGAGCAGGATATTGAAGATGGTAAGCTAGAAGCATTGGCTCAGGAGGCGATCGCTGAGTTTGAAGCCGGGCAGTGCCGAGAAATCTGATGCATTACACAACGCGACGATTCTGGCAATGCTACAACGCTCTACCTGAAAGTGTTCAGCGAACAGCAGACGAGTGCTACGAGTTGCTCAAAGTTGATCGATTCCATCCGTCCCTACATTTCAAGAAGTTGGGCAAGAAGTATTGGTCAG
>JBBSCU010000209.1:0-10269 GCA_038249935.1 Chroococcales cyanobacterium | reverse complement strand
TAAAGCAAACCAAAAAGGTTTACGATTGACACCAAAGCAATTATTTCAATATCAAACAATTGCTGAATTAGCAACGGTTGTTGATACTAGCCAAGCTGTTTTAACAGAACAGGGTATAGTTAGTGGTGCTGTACCTTTAACATCAATTCAACACTGGTTCTTTCAACAGAATCGGCAAAACCACCACCATTGGAATCAATCTATCTTGCTGGAAGTGCGGCAAGCAGTCAACTTTGAGTTATTAGAACAGGCTGTACAGCATTTATTGATTCACCACGATGCCTTACGTCTACGATTTATTCCAGATATTAATGGCTGGAAGCAAATAAATGTAACGCCAAATACAGATTTACCCGTGTGCCAAATTGATTTATCAATGCTGGGGGAGGACGAGCAAAAAGTAGCCATAGAAAAGGCTGCTAATCAATTGCAAGCCAGCCTCAATCTTTCCCAAAGCCCATTGATGCGGGTGGCGTTGTTCGATTTAGGCAATCAAAAACCTAGCCGTTTATTGATTGTGATTCATCATTTAGCTGTGGATGGTGTTTCGTGGCGAATTTTAATCGAGGATTTACAAACAGCTTATCAACAACTTTGTGATAATCAAACTATAGTTTTACCAGCTAAAACTACTTCATTCAAGCAGTGGTCAGAAAAATTACTCAAGTACGCTCAGTCAGAACAAATACAACAAGAGCAACACTTTTGGCTGCATAAAATACCGCCGCGAATTCCTCAATTAGTTACAGATTATCTAGATGGTAGTAACACAGTCGCTTTATCTCCTACTATGACAACAACGCTCAGTGTTGCAGAAACTCAAGCTTTACTCCAAGATGTGCCAGCAGCTTACCGCACTCAAATCAACGATGTATTGTTGACAGCATTAGTGCAAGCCTTCGCTGAGTTCACTGGTCAATTATCGTTGTTGATTGATTTGGAAGGACATGGACGAGAAGAACTTTTTGATGATGTAGATTTGTCGCGTACAGTCGGATGGTTTACGTCAGTTTTCCCAGTGTTTTTAGAAATAGAAAATCATGCTGCACCAGGAGAAGCACTACAGGCAGTTAAAGAACAACTGCGGCTAATTCCTAATCGTGGTATTGGCTATGGATTGCTACGTTATCTTAGTGAACAATCGGAAATTATCCAGCAACTACAGTTATTACCTCAACCTGAAGTAAGTTTCAACTATTTAGGACAAATAGATGGGAGTTTTTCACCAACATCAATGTTTGGTTTAGCTGAAGAATCAACTGGTTCTCCCTATAGTCTGGAGGACAATCGAGCTTACTTACTAGAAATTGACGGATTGATTGCAGACGGTCAGCTACAGATGGTTTGGAAGTACAGCGCCCAAATGTATAAACGCTCAACAATTAATAGTTTAGCTCAGAGTTTTGTAGAGAAATTGCGATCGCTGATCATCCACTGTCAGTATTCGGAAACTGGAGGTTATACACCATCAGATTTCCCCTTGACACACTTAAGCCAAGAGGAACTAGATGCGGCATTGGGAAAAGTTGAATTTACCTAAGTACAGCTTTGTGTAAAGTCGTAATGTTTTTAAACGCAAAGGGACGCAAAGGAAACGCAAAGTAACGCAGAGTATTACCTAATTTATTTAGCTACGAATTAATGAAATATTGTACTAAGAACAGCAATGAGTACCAAAAATATTGAAGATGCTTATAATTTATCGCCCATGCAGCAGGGAATGCTGTTTCACAGCCTCTATGCACCTGCTTATGGGGTATATGTAGAACAAGTCAGTGCGCTTTTTGAGGGCAATTTGGATGTGATAGCCTTTGAACAAACTTGGCAACAAGTAGTAGACCGACATCCCTGCTTACGCACAGCTTTTGTTTGGGAAGATTTGAAAAATCCCTTACAAGTCGTGGGACGGCGTGTACAACTGCCAATAGTGATGCATGATTGGCAGTACATGACTGCCGAAGAACAACAACAAGGCATTCAGGAATTATTGCAAGCAGAGCAAATTCGTGGTTTTGAGCTATCCAAAGCTCCATTAATGCGTTTGACGCTGATTCAACTGGCAAAAACCAGCTATCAATTTATCTGGAGTCATCACCATTTGCTGCTAGATGGGTGGTCTACATCTTTGCTATTAAATGAGGTATTTGCCATTTATGAGGCAACTTGTCAAAATCAAACCTTGCATTTAACCAAACCCCGGCCTTATCGAGATTACATTGCTTGGCTACAGCAGCAGTCTTTGTCAACCGCAGAAACTTTTTGGCGAGAGACTCTTAGAGGTTTTCAGGTTGCGACTTCGTTCAGTATAGATAATGTTTTTAATAAAACGAATGCTGTTAGTGAGATTGCCCATAATGAGCAACACATTAACTTATCAACAGCAACAACCAACGCTCTGCAAGCTTTAGCTCGTCAGCATCAATTAACGCTGAATACCCTCGTGCAGGGAGCTTGGGCTATACTCCTTAGTCGTTATAGTGGTGAAACAGATGTAGTTTTTGGTACAACTGTCTCCGGCAGACCAACAAGTTTGAGCGGTTCGGAAACGATGGTAGGGTTATTTATTAATACCTTGCCAGTGAGGGTAAAGATTGCATCCGCACAATCTCTTTTACCTTGGCTCCAGCAGTTACAAAGCCAACAAGCTGAGGCAAGACAATACGAGTATACCCCCTTAGTAGAAATCCAGCAGTGGAGTGAAGTAACTCCCGGTTCACCTCTGTTTGAAAGCCTAATTGTATTTGAGAATTACCCTTTAGACCCCCAAATACACAAAGGTAGGGGCGAATTAGCTATCAGTAAAGTTCAGATTGTAGAACAGACAAACTATCCTGTAACTTTGGTAGTGATACCTGGTGCAGAGTTGAAGTTAAATATTTTCTCCGATCGCTACCGTTTTGAGCCACAAGCGATCGCACGAATGTTGGGACATTTACAAACTTTGCTTGCAGACATGGTATCTCATCCAGAGGCTTGTCTTCAGGAATTGTCATTGCTCACAGCCGCAGAAAAACATCAGCTATTGGTGGAATGGAATCAAACTCAAGTAGCTTATCCTCAAGATGTTTGTCTACATCAACTATTTGAGCAGCAAGTAGAAAAAACACCGAATGCTATTGCAGTAGTTTTTGAAGAGCAAAAATTAACTTATCAAGAGTTAAATCAGCACGCTAATCAATTAGCTTACCGCCTACGAAAGTTGGGAGTTATTGCAGATACTTTGGTGGGAATTTGTGTAGAGCGATCGCTAGAAATGCTGGTGGGACTTTTGGGCATTCTCAAAGCTGGGGGAGCATATTTACCCCTCGACCCTGACTACCCCACAGAACGTTTAGCGTTCATGCTTGAGGATGCTAAACCTCCGATTTTGTTAACTCAAGAATCTCTAATCTCCCGCTTGCCAAAACATAGCTCTCAAGTTATCTATCTAGATACAGATTGGCAGGGAATTTCTAGTTCCGAGTTAATAGAAAATCCGCCAGCGCATCACCAAAATGCCTCAAACTTAGCTTATGTTATCTACACTTCTGGCTCCACGGGTCAACCCAAAGGAGCAATGAACATTCATCAAGGAATTTGCAATCGGCTGCTGTGGATGCAGGATAATTATAAGTTAACTGCCAGCGATCGCGTACTGCAAAAGACTCCTTTTAGCTTTGATGTCTCAGTTTGGGAATTTTTCTGGCCTTTAATAACCGGAGCTAGTTTGGTGATCGCTCAACCAGGGGGACACCAAGATAGTATCTATTTAATCAAGCTGATACAGCAGCAACAAATCACCACCGTGCATTTTGTCCCCTCCATGCTGCAAGTATTTCTTAATGAGCCGGGACTGGAGAATTGTGATCGCCTCAAACGGGTAATTTGTAGTGGAGAAGCTCTACCCTTTGAGTTACAAGAAAAATTCTTTGCCCGTTGGCAAGATGTAGAACTACATAATCTCTATGGCCCGACAGAAGCCACGATTGATGTCACCTTTTGGCAGTGTCAACCGCAGACTCAAGAGCGAGTAGTACCAATTGGTCGTGCGATCGCCAACACGCAGATTTACATTCTGGATAGACATTTGCAGCCCGTACCGATTGGAGTAGCAGGAGAGTTACACATCGGTGGTGTAGGATTAGCTCGCGGTTATCTCAATCGCCCAAATCTGACACAGGAAAAATTCATCCCCAATCCTTTTAGTCAAGAATTCAACGGACGGCTTTACAAAACAGGTGATTTAGCTCGCAATCGCAGCGACGGCAATATTGAGTTCCTAGGAAGAATTGATGAGCAGGTAAAAATTAGAGGCTGCCGCATCGAGTTAGATGAAATTGCCGCAATTCTCAAACAAGCTCCTGGCGTACAACAAGCTGTGGTTATCGTTCGAGAAGATCAACAAAGCGATCGCCGACTGGTTGCTTATGTTGTTGGTCATCCTGAATTCTCTGATAATCTGCGTGATTTTCTCAAGCAAAAGCTACCCAATTACATGGTGCCATCGGCGATTGTGTTCTTAGATGCTTTGCCACTGACATCCAACGGTAAAATTGACCGCCGTGCTTTGCCTGTTCCTGAAATCCCCTTACTAGAGCCAGACAATCAAGCAGCGCTGCCACGAAATCCCCTTGAGGAAACCTTAGCTAAAATTTGGGCTGAAGTTCTGGGCTTATCGCAGGTTGGTATTCACGATAATTTCTTTGAATTGGGCGGTCATTCTCTGCTAGCAACGCAAGTGATTTCTAAAATCCGCCGAGCCTTCCAGGTGGAATTACCCTTACATCGTTTGTTTGATCTACCCACGATCGCCGCACTCTCCCCAGAGATTGCCAAGGCACAGAATACTCAAAAGCCTGTGGTAGTTCCGACTCGCATTGCACGAGATGCTCATCGTGTCAAGCTGTCTTCTCTCCACCCTGAAGCAAAGGAGATCCAATCGCCATGACAACAGAAGTATTTGCTTTCCCCGCATCTTTTGCCCAGAGGCGGCTGTGGTTCCTCGAACAGCTAGAGCCTGGCAGCGCATCTTATAATTTGCCCTTTGCCGTCCGCTTGAATGGTCAACTAGATGTAACCGTTCTAGAGCAAAGCTTTCAAGAAATTATCCGGCGACACGAAGCATTACGAACTTCGTTGATTGCGGTGAATGGACAACCCGTACAAGCGATCGCCCCCAGCGTCTCTTTCAGCTTGCCAGTCATAAATTTACAGAATTTACCAGAGGATCAGCGAGAGACTCAGGCACAAAAATTAGCTACAGAAGAAGCGCAGCGCCCCTTTATTTTGTCTGAATCTCCACTGATGCGGGTGAAGTTGTTGCAGCTTGGTCTACAAGAACATATACTGCTGCTGACCATGCATCACACTATTACTGATGGCTGGTCTGTCGGCGTATTACTGCAAGAATTGGCAACCCTCTACAAAGCTTTTCTTATTGGCAAACCCTCTCCACTTGCAGATTTACAACTCCAGTATGCAGATTTTAGCGTCTGGCAGCAGGAGTGGTTGCAAGGAGAAGTGCTAGAAAACCAACTAGCCTATTGGAAACAGCAGCTTGAGCAGCTAACTACATTACAATTGCCCACAGATAGACCGCGAACAGCACTCCAGACCTTTCGAGGAGCAACCCAAACGTGGAAAATTCCCCAGGATTTAGCAAAAGCACTGACAGCTTTTAGCCAGCAAGCAGGAGTTACCTTATTTATGACTCTGCTGGCAGGATTTAATACCTTGCTTTATCGCTATACAGGTCAGGATGATATTGTAGTTGGTTCAGCGATCGCTAACCGCACTTGGGCTGAAAGCGAAGATATTATTGGAATTTTTGTCAACACTCTGGTACTGCGTACCCAGATGAATGATAATCCCAGTTTTCAGGAGCTAGTTAACAGAGTCCGCGAGATGACTTTAGCGGCTTATGCTCATCAGGATCTCCCGTTTGAGAAGCTGGTAGATGAACTACAACCAGAAAGAGATTTAAGCCGTAACCCATTGTTCCAAGTCTGGTTTGCCCTACACAATCAACCGATGCCCACTTTACAGTTAGGAGATTTGACTCTAAAACCAATATCAGTAGAAAGCGGCACGGCACAGTTTGATTTGAGCTTAGATGTATATCTAGGAGAACAAGAACTAACTGGAACAATCGAGTATAGTACCGAACTGTTTGATCCGTCCACGATCGCCCGGATGATCGAGCATTTCGAGAACTTGCTCTACGCTATTGTTGCCAATCCGCAAACAAGGCTTTCAGAGTTGACATTTTTGAGCGCTACTGAACGACATCAACTGCTGGTGGAATGGAGTGGTACTCAGACAAGTTGCGAAGAAACTCTTGACACGGAACGTAATTTGTGCATTCATCAACTATTTGCAGATCAGGCAGAACGCACTCCCGACGCTGTGGCAATAGTTTTTGAAGATAAACAACTGACTTATGGCGAACTTAACCAACGAGCCAACCAAGTAGCAAATTATTTACAATTTTTGGGAATACCACCAGAAGCACTCATCGGCATCTGCATGGAATGTTGCCTAGAGATGATAGTTGGTATTCTCGGCATCCTCAAAGCGGGGGGCGCTTATGTGCCACTAGACCCAGCTTATCCCCAAGAGCGGTTGGCTTTCATGCTGGCAGATGCTCAAGTAAGTATACTGCTGACTCAGCAACAGTTAGTCCAAAATTTACCCGCACACAGTGCCAAAGTTATCTGCCTAGACAGCGATTGGCAAATTATTCAACAACACTCGCAGACAAATCCCCAGCCAAATCCGGCTGCACTGGCATATATCATTTACACCTCTGGCACCACATCTCAGCCAAAAGGCGTGATGGTGGCTCACAGCAGCTTGGTAAATGCCTATTTTGCTTGGGAAGAAGCTTACGAATTGCGATCGCTAGCTACTGCTCATTTGCAAATGGCGAGTTTCTCTTTTGACGTGTTTGCTGGCAATTTAGTACGAGCGTTATGTTCTGGGGCGAAGCTAGTTTTATGCCCAAGAGACTTACTGTTAGCACCAGCAGAACTTTATCAACTGATGCGTCAACAAAAAATTGACTGTGCAGATTTTGTACCAGCTGTTCTCAGAAACCTGTGCAAATATCTCCAGCAAACAGGGCAATCTCTTGACTTTATGCAGCTTTTGATTGTCGGTTCTGATACTTGGTATGTGCAAGAACATCAAGCAATTCAGAGCTTGTGCGGTGTCAACACCAGACTGATTCACTGCTACGGAGTGACTGAAGCCACGATTGATACAACATATTTCCAAAATACCATCGCTGACTTATCTGGCAATCGCTTAGTGCCGATTGGTCGTCCATTTGCTAGACAGCAAGTTTACATCCTCGATTCCTACTTACAGCCAGTACCGATAGGTGTACCGGGAGAGTTGCATATTGGTGGTGCAGGATTGGCTAACGGTTACTATCAACGTCCTGATTTGACAGCACAAAAGTTTATTCCTCACCCCTTTGCGGAGACATCGCAACGCCTTTATAAAACAGGGGATATCGCTCGATACCTACCCAATGGCGATATTGAATACTTGGGACGAATTGACCATCAGGTAAAAATACGTGGCTTTCGGGTGGAATTGGCGGAAGTGGAGTCTATTTTGAGCCGCCATCCAGAGATAGAAGCGGCTTTAGCAGTGGTGCGAGAAGACCAACCGGGTGACAAGCGTTTAGTTGCTTATGTCGTACCTGCTGACAAATCAAATTTATCCATCAGCAGTTTACGTCAGTTTCTCAAAGAAAAACTGCCTAATTATATGGTGCCGTCTGCCTTTGTAATGCTGGATTGTTTGCCTGTGAGTGCGAACGGCAAAATAGATCGGCGGGCATTACCAATTCCTGACAGTATTAGACCAGAGTTAGAAGCAACTTTTGTGGCTGCACAAAATGCAGTGGAAGCAGCCTTAGCGCAAATCTGGTCTGAAGTATTGGGTGTGAAACAGGTAGGTATTTATGATAATTTCTTTGAATTGGGCGGTGATTCAATTCTTAGCATTCAAGTTGTTGGTAAAGCTAATCAACAAGGGTTGCAAGTAACACCCAAGCAATTATTTCAATCCCAAACGATCGCAGAATTAGCAACGGTTGTTGGTACAACTCAGGCAGTACAAGCAGAGCAAGGTTTAGTTACAGGTGCTTTACCTCTAACACCAATTCAACACTGGTTCTTTGCAGAGAATTTTGCTCAACCCTATCACTACAACCAAGCAAATTTATTAGTATTACACCAAACTATTAAGCCGGAGTTGTTGCAGCAAGTTGTGCAGCAGTTGCTTGTACACCATGATGCTCTGCGGTTGCGGTTTACACAAACAGATGCAGGTTGGCAGCAGGTGAATGCTACTTGTAATGCAGAAGTGCCTTTTTTACAAGTAGATTTGTCAGCATTATCTATAACAGAGCAACAATCTCAAATTACTGCGATCGCTACACAATTACAAGCAAGCCTCAATCTCTCAACAGGCGCGTTGGTGAAAGTTGCACTGTTTGACTTAGGTAGAAATCAACCTAGCCGTCTACTATTTATCATCCATCACTTAGCTGTTGATGGTGTTTCTTGGCGGATTTTGCTAGAAGACTTCCAAACAGCCTACACTCAACTTAGCCGAGGACAGACAATCCAACTTCCTGCTAAAAGTACTTCGTTTCAGCACTGGGCTAAACGATTGCTGAAGTATGGACACTCAGCAACATTGCAACAAGAGCTTGATTACTGGTTAGCACAAGGTGAAAAATCGGTTTCTCCCCTACCGTTAGATTTTCCGGCTGGAGTTAACACTGTGGAGTCGGCTGGTATAGTATCAGTTGCTCTGAATGTGGCAGAAACTCAAGCTTTACTGCAAGAAGTGCCAACCGCTTACCGCACTCAAATCAATGAGGTATTACTAACGGCTTTAGGACAAGCATTTGCTAACTGGACTGGAGAAACTTCACTTTTAGTTGACTTGGAAGGTCACGGACGCGAGGAACTGTTTGCAGATGTAGATTTGTCCCGCACTGTTGGTTGGTTTACATCTGTCTTTCCGGTATCTCTAGATTTAGGCGAGATTGACGATGTAGTAGAGGTACTGAAGACAGTTAAAGAACAACTGCGTTGCATCCCCAATCAGGGAATTGGTTATGGCTTGCTGCGCTATCTCAGCCCAGAGGAAATTGCCCAAAGGCTGCAACCGGAAGTGAGTTTTAATTACTTGGGTCAGTTTGATATTGGTATGGCTCAGTCCGAACTCTTAGCGATCGCTCCTGAGTCCATCGGCTCAGTTCAAAGTCCTTTGGCAATTCGTTCCTATCTAATTGAAATTGACTGTTTGATTACTAACAATCAACTTCAGATGGATTGGACTTATAGCAAAGCCATACATCGCCAAAGTACGGTGGAGAATTTAGCCCAAGGGTTTGTAGAGGTATTGCGATCGCTAATTGCTTCCTGTAAATCTGCCGATTCTGGTAGTTACACCCCTTCCGATTTCTCAGCCGCCAAAATCGGCCAAAAAGATTTTGACAAATTACTAGCTAAACTCAACCAAGTCGGTAGGAGGTCGGCTCTATGAATGTAGCAAATTTAAAAGATATCTACGAACTTTCACACCTACAGCAGGGTTTGCTGTTCCATACAATCTATGCTCCCCAATCAGGGGTCTACTTTGAGCAGTTTAGCTGGACTCTCCAAGGTGAATTGAATGTTTTGGCATTTAAACAAGCTTGGAAACAGGTGGTTGACCGACACCCAATTTTGCGGACTGGATTCTTTTGGCAAGATTTAGAGAAACCATATCAAGTTGTGTACGAGGATGTGCAACTTCCTTGGGAGGAGCAGGATTTGCAAGAATTCTCTTCACAGGAACAACAAAAGCAGCTGGAAGCTTTTTTACAAACAGATCGCCAGCGCGGTTTTGAACTGTCCCAAGCGCCACTAATTCGGTTAAATTTGTTCCGTCTCAGTGAAGATACTTATCAGTTTGTTTGGAGTAGTCACCATCTACTATTAGATGGCTGGTCTGAATCATTGGTTTTTAAGGAAGTTTACGCCTTTTATGGGGCATTTTGTCAAGGGCAAAATTTATACTTAGAACAACCACGTCCTTATCGGGACTACATTAGTTGGTTGCAGCAGCAGGATCTAAAGCAGTCCGAGGCGTTCTGGCGAAAGACACTCAAGGGCTTTAGTAAACCGACTATTTTGCAAGTTGACCGCGCTCCTGGGATCTTGCCCAGCCAAGATGAAGACTACGATCGCCAACAAATTGAGCTATCAACAGAAACTACAGCCG
>JBBSCU010000208.1:0-10271 GCA_038249935.1 Chroococcales cyanobacterium | reverse complement strand
TGACCAATGACCAATGACCAATGACCAATGACCAATGACCAATGACCAATGACCAATGACCAATGACCAATGACCAATGACCAATGACCAATGACCAATGACCAATGACCAATGACCAATGACTAACTCCTAAACAGCCTTGTATACTGCGTTTCGTGCTGCATACTCGCCAGCGACAAACCCCAACTCCAACAGCCGAGTTGATCATCCTCCAACGCTAGAATTTCTAACGCCACAGTACTAATTAATGGCTGCAAATCTAGCAATAACTGCTGTCCTGCTGTTTGTCCAAGGGGGATCAGTTTCACGCCAGCAGTAATCAAATTACTCGCCCAACTATGCAGATATCCCAGTAATCCAGCTTTGATAGTGATTTGCCAATGGGCAACGGCAATGCCAAAAGCGATCGCATAATTGCAAGGATTACCCACAGCATTGGCAATAGGCATAATCTGCGGTTCTAGTTTACCAAGTAATTGGATGAGCGATCGCCCCATCTGCCAACTAGAAGCACGTAACTCTTCTGTTTCCCTAGCAGCAGATAACCACAGATTCCAACGGCATAGCGACTCAACATCACTCATTTTTGCAGATTGTTCAGATCGTACCATTACCGCCGCTTCTAACCGAATTGCCCCACAGAGCAACTCCGCTTTTAACCAATCTTTGAGATGTGAATGATTGCCGATTATACCATTTTCCACCAGCGTTTCCAAGCCTTCAGAATAGCTATATGCTCCCACAGGCAAAGCAGAGCTAGCCAGCTGCAAAATACTCAAAAGATGGCTGTCAGTGAGCGTGATGGTGTTGTCCATAAGCTCCTAATTCTGGTTGAAACGGTAAAATTTCCTCTTTCACTTCTAACCCTAATTGTTCCAACATTGGGCGTAAAACAGAATCAGAGGACAAGCGTAAATAAGTCGGGGTAATTTCTACAGGTACATGGCGATTTCCCAGATGGTACGCCGCCCGTAATAATAATAGTGGTGTTTGGGCAAAGGCAGTCAGCACTAGTTCTGGTTTGGCAGTAATTCTGATTAAACTGCTATGGGTTTCTTCTTGTAGAATATCGCCATCGTGTAAGACAGTTCCTCTGAGTAAATGCAAAAATACAACCTTACCATCTTCAGTTTCAAAGCGATGACGACTGCGGGTGCGTTCTTCTGCTGTCAGCGCCAGAGTCAAGGTGACTACGGCATCAGGGTTAGGTGGTTTAAGTTGGGTAAATGTCAGCATACAGAGTTTTGGCTGATCTTCATGCTTTCAGTAGATGCAGGTATGACTTTGCAAATGTGATGATGTATATGTTCTCGAACAATAGATAGTTGCTGTTGTTCAGATAAAAAAATCAGATTTTATCCGACTCCAGTAACTTTGGTTTTTAACCAATTGTTTGATGTTTTGAGAAGGTAACACAATGAATAATATCCTAAAACGCACACTTCTACCCAGCCTCATGGCTGCAAGTTTAGCTGGTGCCACCCTAGTTCCCGTTAAACCAGCTGCTGCTGATGACCAAGTACTACGAGATGTAGGTATTGGGGCTGTTACAAATGTTGTAACTGGAGCTGTTAGGGGAAATGGTGGTGTGTTAGGCAATGCTGTCAAAGGTGGTGTCACTGGCGCAGCGGTTAATGGTGCGAATGGTCTGAGAAGCAATCGCAATCGCCGCAACCGGAACATTGGTCAAGATGTCGGAGTCGGTGCAGGGGCTAGCGCTGTAACCGGGGTAATTACTGGTGATGGCAGAGATACCCTTGGTAATGCTGTTGATGGTGCAGCTGTAGGTGCAGCAATCCATCTTTTGACCAATGGCAAATAATTAGTAATTTTTCATCTGAGATATTTCCCAATCGTTAACGGTTTGTAGTTGCAAACACTATGAACTTATCTCCACCCTAATTCCTCTCCTTCTAGGATGAGCAAACCCAACCCCCCTTTCCTACTAGGAAAGGGGGGTTGGTGGGTTAGATTTATGTTGAGATATATGCCAAAATCAGGATCAGATGACGTTAGACTTAATAGTAAACTCTAACCCTTTAACGCCTTTCTAAAGTTTCGACGATAGGATTGATTAGTAATAAACAAAGCTGGCCATAGCAAAGATAAACCAATGCGATTGGTCAAACTTGGATTAAAATTAGTCCGCCCAAACCCATTCCAAAACTTCCAAACACCGCCTGCGTACACTACTATCAAGACAAAAATAAGAAACTTACCCATTGTCATCAACTCCGTTAGTAACTGACAGAATTTAAGTTAAGTTTTCCCCACGAGGCAAGCACTTCATAACCAAAACCGAGAAGGTATGATAAAATTTCTCAGTTATTGATATCTAGGTTATTTAACGACACATTCTCTTATTCCAGTGTAGAGTAGGGTCACGCATGGCAGCTAGTTATCGGTGATGGCAAGCTAATCAAAGGAGGTAAACATTATTTCATAGTCGATGTACTGAGACTGTAATCGTGCTAATTGGATGCTCGTACCTTGCACCTATCGTCCAAAGGCTAAAAGCCTTGGGTTAAATGCACAAAACTCTAGTTTAGCAGGTTTAAAAAGTCCAGGTCAGCGATTTAGTAAACAGATGTACACCCCTACTACAGCCAATTTATGTGCTGCAAAGACTTTTGGAAATGGTATTACCTAAAAGATTAACTGCAATCTGACTGAGAATTGAAAAACTCTGTGGCGGATTATCCTTATGCTTCATCTACCCAGTAAAGATAATATCGTTCACTATCTACCCAGTTTCTCTGAAAATCTTTGATTGGAACAATCTTCAAATCATTGCGGTTGACATTCAGTTTTTGATTTAGAATTAGCAAAATTTTCTTTTGCTCATCTTGATTTTTGAGTAAAGAATTAATCTGGTTTAATATTTCAGTTTGTTCGACATCTTGACGACCTTTTTTAAATAGGGTAAAGCTTCCCATTTTTTTAAGCTCAGGATAGTAAAACTTTCGATTGAGATAACCTGATAAAGGAGCCATATTTGCATCTCGACTGGCAACAATAAATTCATTATCTAACTTAGCTTTCTGAATATATTGAGATGTTTCGCGACTGGCAGAAAATGGCACGACTAAATCTCTTGAAAAACTATAAATACCTCCTGCAAACTGGATATAAAGAATTAGCATCAAAGTAATATGATGCCATTTTTGAACAAATGTAATTGAATTTGGACGAATAGAAAACTTATTGAGTAAAACTATAGACTCTTGATAATAGCTTCCTAGCCATAAAGCCGCTATCAGAACTAAATAGAAATGTCCAAAATGTCGAGGCATACCTGTAAACCTCAAGTATGTAAAGGCAAATATTACACAATTACCTATTATGTAGAAAAACAAAGCAACTGGCTTTTTAGATAATTTAATCAAGGTTAAAATTACAATAAATAAAGCAACTATCGCACAAACAATTAAATCTAGCCATCTTTTGTGTTGAGGAATAATTAATAAATAACCACCAAATATCCTACCTATGCTTCTCAACAAATGACGGATATCTAATTGCATTAGCCAACCATTATTTAACCCACCATAAAGATAACTATCTATTGGAGGAGTAATAATATAAATTGATAAAATAAAAGAAAATATGATAATTATAATACTTAAAAACAAGTCGTATTTTTTGCTTTGACTAAAGTATTGGTGGCGATATTCACTATCAAAACAAAATTCAGCTAGCAAAGTCAATGATAAAGAAAATGATACGAGTAAACCATAAGCACTACTATTTGCTAATAAACCCAATAAAATTGCCAAATAAACATAAGTTATTTTTCTGGTTGAAAAAACTGTGCAGAATGCAAAAATAAACAACATACTAAAGGCATAGTTTCGAGAAATTAAAAGATATTCGTAAAAAGGAAAGAAACCAAAGGAAAACAGAAACTTTTGTTGATAGTTAAAAGGGCTATATAGGCAAAAAACAGTAACCGAAACAACAGTAATTGCCAAATGAAAAATTTGCATAATAATAGGATTATCTATTATTTTTCTCAGAAGTGCCAGAGAAAAATACCATAAAATAGGATGACCTTCATAATGAATATTTGCAATTAAATCCCCCAAAGATTCACTATCTCTGACAATAAGCCAGGGATTTAGTTCATCTCGCCACATCGAATGGTTGAGAATACCTATTAAACCAAGAGCAGAAAAAATAATGATTATAAACCAGGGAGAACGAAAAGGTAATCTTGAAGTATCTTTGATGATTTGTTTGTTTAACATTGTTAGTTCAAAATGAAATTTATTTGGATCAAAGTTATGTATCAAAAACCTCATTTAAAATTTAGAGGTTTTGGCATTGGTTGCTGTTAAAAACTTATGCAAAGTTTTGATCTGCATCTACATAAAGTTTTTTCACTTTCAATTTGTTATATTTCTACTTTTTATAATTTTCTGGTATACCCACTGGTGATAAACCCGCGATCGCTCGTAAGTTTTGACAACGAATCAACTCAGTAAAATTTAAACTGGAACGCCCTTCAATTTTGGCTACTTCTTCAATTGCAAATAACAAATGCTGGGCGGCTTGTGCTTCTGAATAACCGCGCCGCTGCGCGATGCGAATTGCTGCTATATCAGCATTTAACTCTGACTCTTGAGATTTATTAGTACGCCAGATGCGTAAAGCAGCGATCGCACTTAACCCCCCGGCTACGGCTACACCCACCACATCCGACTGTGCTGCTTCCAATAATCCGCCTAACAGCCCCGCCAGTATTACACCTTGATAAATTTCGGGTTTAAACCACTTCACCCCCGTCAACCAGCTAACTACCTGCAACAGCAGCAAGTCTCGTTGTGGCTTTGTCAGGCGACGCCACAAATCGAAATTAATATATATCGGTCGCGCCTGATTCCAGGGTTGGGGAAAGAAGGCGTTAATCACTTTTGCTTGCTCCGGCTTGCTAACAATTTTTGTCGTCATCCGACCCGAAGCAGGCATCACATCTAACAAACGGCGAATTTCAACATTTGGCTCCATAATTTTAATTATTAGCCATGATGTGCACCGTAACTATTTTAGTTACCATTCTGCGTAATTGGAAAGTAATTATTCACTCCCCTTGCAAAATGCTCAAAACCGTTGATTTATCGTTGAGAGGTAGAGGGGAGTGTGAAAGGTTACATTTTTAATGATATGACTCTGTGATCGATTACATTATGTGAATTTAGGGGAGGTAACTTATCAAGCAGGGAGAGAGCGATTAAATGCTATGGCAGTAAGAGGAAAGATGCTATCAGTTTAGGATTACCACTGAAATACCAGCAGCGCTTTCAAGAAGAACAGAACTTACGCACTGTACAAATTAATCATGGTATGATTTTGCCAAAATAGGTCGTTTCAGGCCTTGATTAATCATTACTTTGATAGTAAATAGATCCGCGCTGTAGGGGTTTAGCAATGCTCATTGGTGTCAACTTAACGTAAAAGTCATGTCCCGCAAGGAACTGAAGTTCCTTGCTAATAGCTAAAGTCATCTGAAAGATGACTAAATATAGTCAAAAATCTTTAGTCTACTTCAGTAGACTTTAGCTAAAAGCCAGAGAACTTTAGTTCCAGGCGGGTGAGGAAGCCAACAGTTAAGCCATTTCTAGGCTTAATTTGACACCTACGAGAAATGCTAAACCCTTACGACAGATGCGGTTTTTTCCATTACACATATTTGGTATTTTCTGTCAATGCGTAAGTTCTAAAGAAGTAATCAGAGGCTCTTCAATCTCTCTTAAACTACTGCTACCTGAAGAATTCTGGCTTGATTGGGACGAGTAAATATCTTGAGTGAAAGTCAACATCCAGTTCTGTTGATCATTAATTTGAAAGTATAAACCTTGGAGAATAAGCCGCAGAGCTGTTCGAGTTCTAATAAACTTCCTCATTAGATAAGTTCCTGGTTCAGCAAAGATATCATCAAAGTTTTTTTTATGACCAAATTGCTTTGAACAGTAACTGCCAGCACCTTGAACTGTTACCACAACAAATGGAGATTGTTTGTATTCATCAGGAACCATAAATATTCCATATACATGGTGACGACCACGCCACGGCTGAACAACAACCTTAGTAGCCTGTACTTGAAATTTTGGAGTTTTTGATGCTAAAAAAGCCTTAAAATCGCACTCAGAATCATTCACAGGCCACCACAGGGTAATAATACTCAACGAGAGTAGTAAAATTAAAATATAGGGAAGTTGGCGACGCATAAAGCCTAGAAAAATTGTTGATGCGGCTGGGACTGAGAGAACTGCTAAAACCTTTTTACCCAACAGTATTTTGAATTATTAAATCCAAAATCTAAAATTGCAGTCAAGACTTCAGTTGATAAAAAGTGCAAATTACAGATGCATAGTTTACCGCCGTAGGCATCGCTTACCCTGTTCTAAAACTTCGTTACAATATTCAACTTAGTTGAGAAACAATCGGTTTTTTGTGGCTGTAAACACCAATTGGTACTCAATTTTATAGCTGTGATGAATTCTACAATTTGTTGTATTTGTTATGGTTTGATGTAGCTTTGTCCGCATCAGATGGTAAGAGCGTAGGCGTAGCCCGTCGGAGACATCGCCATTAAGATCAGGAATAAATTCGCTTTTATTTCTAAGGAATTAATGGGGTAGTCAAATACACAAATATCCGTTATATTCCCGTAAGTAACAATTGGTAAAAATGTTTATGGGAAGAAGTTGGGGAAGTCTCAAGACAGTTGCGGGTTTCTTTGGTGCGTTGGGCAAAGCCCTTGCCGTAAACATCGCCCTTACACAGTTCGGAGCAAATACTTCGGCAATTGCGGCTGATACGGTTGTCGTGCGTTTTGGTCTATTTACAGAATCCATCTCCCTTACTGAGTTGCAAGAAGCTGCGAAAACTGGGGAATTGCCTGAGAGTTTGAAACCTTATACCAAAAGATTATCTGAACAACAACGCCGCTTCTTCTTGAGGGCGCTAGGCATGAATGTGCCGCTTAATGTTGTTGCTATTAGTAAATTAGTTAATACCCAAATTGGTACAAGCATTCTCAATGACTTCGCTACAGCCTTAGCGCGAGAGGACAAAGCTGGGGTACAAGCACTGAGAGCAGGATTGGTATTAGGCTCTACTGCACCGAAGGGTCTTTCTATACTGAGTTTTATCGCCGCTTACCCTAGTAAAAGCCTAGAAATTGATTTGCCACAGGCTTTCGTTGTTGCCGGAAGTTTGAATACAGCTTTTTGGCGCACCCAACAGTTTATGCTGGCGATCGCTCCCCTACTCAACCCCAAAACACCGCAGATTGCTCTCCCTTTTGATCCCAGCCAACCAGGAAACGCTCAAGTACAAATACTCAACTTAAGCCTGAATGACCAAAAGCGCCAACGTAACATTCCAGTCGATATTTACTGGTCAACTGCTGCAACTCCCGACAAACCTGTAATTGTCTTTTCTCACGGCTTCGGGTCAGTCCGCACCGACTTGCGTTACCTAGCAGAACATCTAGCATCCCACGGTTATGTAGTAGCAGCTTTAGAACATCCTGGTAGTAATGAGACAAATACTAACTCAGCTTTACAAGGCAAAACCAGAGTTGTGAAGCCTCAAGAGTTTTTATATCGCGCTCAAGATATTAGTTTTGTTCTTGATGAATTAGAAAAGCTTAACCAAACAGCTAATAATTCGCTACAGGGGAAACTTGCAACCAACAAAGCGATGGTTGTTGGTTATTCTTTTGGCGGTGGTACAGCTTTAGCACTTGCTGGGGCTGAGTTACAACTGGAACGACTCAAACAACGCTGCAAAAAGAACTTGGCTGCCTTGAGTCTGGGAGAAGGTATGCAGTGCATTGCTCAAGAACTGCCAGAAAACAGCTATCAACTGCGGGATACTAGAATCAAACAGGCGATCGCTCTCAATCCAACAACTTCTTTGATTTTTGGCGAAACTGGGTTAACGAAGGTGCAAATTCCTACCCTAGTGTTAGCAGGTTCCGCAGATAAAACCACCCCGGCTTTAACTGAACAGATTGTCGGATTTGACAAAATTCCATCCCCGAAATGGCTAGTTGGTATAGTTGGGGGTACTCATCTGAGTGTGAAAGACCCCAGCACCACTTTGGATCAAATAGGAAAACCAAATACACCGATTAGTGGTGGTGAAGTTGTAGGTGAAAAAGCAGCTGATGTTCGCAAGTTCGTTAAGGCTATAACTTTGGCCTTTGCTGCACAGATGACTCCAGAAGCTAAAAACTACGCTATCTTTCTGACATCAGATTATGCCCAGTTTGCTTCGACTGCCGCATTTCCATTTCGCCTAATTACGCAGATTCCTCCTGGTACTTTGCCAGTGGTGAAAGAATTTGTTGATAAATAAGGAAATTCCAATGTGGTTCAAATAAATAAAAATTGCTGCAAGGAATAGCTTCTTCAGAAATTAAATAATGCATACGTTATAGCGTTTCTTAATCTAGCGAGGTACAGCTTAACCTCACCCTGGTTCCGCTACGCAAAACCTGTCCCTCTCCTTACTAAGGAGAGGGAAAGATTTACCCTTGGGTAAAGCGAGGGTGAGGTTTTGATATGTACTTCATGTCCCTGGGAACCGCTATATCCAGAATCCTTGTAGAGACGTAACACTGTTACGTCTCTACATTCATTTTTGGATATGTCTCATGTACAGCCTATAAAATTGGACTTAATTTTTGATATTTTACTTAGAAAAAAGTATGCTAGCTTGACAATTAACTTGTAGTTGCTGTTATAGCAGTTCTCGTTTACGTGAGGTACACCCGTAGGGGCGTGCCCCTACACCTTGGGATATAACGTTGTACCGCATCTGAATGGGAACCGCTATAACTTAATACTAGGTTTTTACAGTTATGATACCCACTTAAATATTGCTTTACTTAGACGAAAATATACTAATTTGATATTAAGTAGGTAGACACAATAAAAACGATATATGTTTAGTTTTGTGAAAACAGTGAAATAACCTATTTGTAAGGTATTTATTGAATTTACATTTCGTCACATACCTTTAAATTTTTCTGTTCACCTACTTAAGCTCATAGTTACCGTTAAATCAATACTAAACTTTTACAGTCAAAATACTTATTTAAACAAAAACTTTATAATTTTTTTGCCAAAAATCATAGATGCTTAAAAGTGTAAAAAATAAGGAGCATCTGCTAGATAAGAGGTATGCCTTTTAGCTAAAGTGCCAAGAATAAATGAACACATTGCTTGGTATGACAATATATGTCTTTATTAGGGTAAATTTCTTTAAATTTACCCTAATAAAGAAGAGAGCATTTTTATCTACTACAAGCCACAGATAAACCAAAAATAAAAAATCAAAGCTTGTTTTGTTTGCTTAAACGATTATTCATTCCATTTAACTCAAGCTTATGCAACTCTATACAACTCGTGAAATCGAAGAACTCCAGCAATCCGAAGACCTTCCTTGCTTAATTGAAATTATGCAGTGGGTGAAAAGTTTTTTAGTAAGACCTCATCCTGATTTAGGAAGACCGGGAATAGTTTGCCCTTTTGTGCCTCATGCTCTGAAATCAAATAACATTTGGCTAGCAGTAATTCGCACAAAAAATTTGTGTTTAGAGCAAATAGAAGCAATTGTGAGACCCTACCGAAATGTCTTCCTTGAGGGAGAACCAGGCGATAAGGAATTACCAATAAGTAAAGCCTTTGTACTTATCTTTCCTGATGTCCATATAGAAGAGGCCTCTAAAGTAATTGATGGTGTCCACAAAAAACTTAAGCCTTTGTTTGTTGAGTCAGGACTGATGCTAGGAGAATTTCACAACCGGACTGAGAGTCCTGGGCTACATAACCCCAACTTTCGACCACTGCGGAGTCCAATACCCTTGTTGGTTATCCGCCCGATGACTGAAGTTGACCTTACCTTTCTTATGAGTCCAGATAACCCACACTTACGTATTCGGTATCTGGAAGCTTATTTAAAGCGTTTTGGTGATAAATTTATAGATGAAACAAAGTTTAAAAATGCTCATCAAGCATTGGCTTTAGCGAAAGAACAAGTTAAACAAGAAAATTTGGTGAGTTCTTGCATATAATCTAGGACTTACGCATTGACAAGAAATAGTAAATATGTATAACGTGAAAAGCCACATCTTTCGTAAGGGTTTAGCATTGCTAAACCCCTACAGTATGGTCTATTTACGATCAAAGGATAATTAATCAAACCCTGAAACAACCTATTTTCGTTAATCCACATCATGATTAATTTGTACAGTGCGT
>JBBSCU010000207.1:0-10397 GCA_038249935.1 Chroococcales cyanobacterium | reverse complement strand
TTATCAAATGTTGACTGATAACTGGTAACTGGTAACTGGTAACTGGTAACTGTTATTCGCGCTGCTACGGATTTTTGCTACGAAATTCGGGTTTTTCCTTAATAAAATTTAACTTTACTAAATCTTTAGAATTTCGACAGCAAAAATTACCACACAAAACTGGTGCGTTTCGTGCGGCTTCTCGGTATAATACGAGAAGCAGCGGATTCAATCTCGTCTGACCAGTCAGTGGAAAAGTCGCCAAACTTTAAAGGCCACTGCTTTGGTTTTCGTGAGATAACCCCGCTCTGGAGTTATTCTGTTTTTTGCTCCTTGGACAAAACGCCTACTCCTTGTGGCATTTGTCCTTTAAATTTTTGACCTCCATACTTTCATTTCAACGATCTTACAGAACTTCTGGTCATCTGGTATCTAACGTCGTTTTGATTTTTACTTTTAGACCTCCACTCTTGTTAACAATCCTTTTGGGGTAATCTGAGGGCTAGTAGCACCTCTATGTAGGGTTTGATTACCCTGTAGCTTAAGCAGCCCCGGCGTGGGTGTTGCCTCTGCCTTGGGCTTGCGCTCGAAAACTTGTATATTGGGTTCCTTCAGCACGAACCCATGTTCTGTTTGCTGACCGAGATTAAGATGTTACTTCTAGTTTTCCCGAAATCATGGATACCTCTGTTATGATGCGTAGCTTGCCGCCATAGGCATCGCTAATGTTGGTGAAACATCAGATGTATGTACCAGCCCTTGTGTCTTTTTTTCAATATATTTTTTTACTATAGGTTGAAGAGTAAAACTGACTTCTTCAGAAGCAGGATCTTTAATAGTTTCAATTAAAGACTGCTTTTCCAGCCCTTCTAATGCTGTAATTAAATCTGATGTTGATAACGATATTTTTTTCTTCTGATTCAATCCATTTAATAAACTAGTAAAAAAAATAGGTTTTGAGTTCAAAGCTAACTCTTCTGCTATGTAAATCATAATTTGTCGTTGCATTTCACTCAAGAAGTGACCAAAAGCTTTATCAAGCATTGCTTTAAATTGGCTACTAAAAAGCGTAGTTCTATTTTCAAAAAACTTTTGAGCGCTCCCACCAAAGAAGTTATGAATTCGAGTGACCACTGTTTTTAGCTCTAAAGGATTACCGTAGTAAGTTTTAATTAATTCGTTGCATTTCTCTTGGTCATTCAATCCTTCATCCAATAGAAGTTGCATTGCAGCATTGGTATCTAAACCTTTTACTTTCAGATATTGAATAGGACGTCCTGCTATTATGAGGTCTTCAAATTCATCAGGAAAGACTCGATTGGTTAAGAGCAAGCAGCTTTGATCCATTTCCTCTATTAATCTGCGAAAAAATAGCTTGTACTCTAGGTGTTGCTCTAAATTGCTTGTTTCAAACAAGGAGTCAGATTCATCCAATACCAGTAGACATCGGCGCTGTTGCATCTCCTTGATCAACGCTGACACGATTGCCTGAGTAAATTTAGGTGAGTCTAAGTTAGCCTCTAAAGGTTGGATTAGTTCTATTAGCTCGGCTACCAAGTCCTGAAATAATGGTGCATGGGCAACCGATTTCCAAATTATCCAATCAAATTTAGGTTTAGATTCTACACTAATTTCTTGTATTAGCTTCGCAGCTAATGCAGTTTTACCAATACCTGCTACTCCTACTAACGATATGCAACGTTGCTTTGTTATTAATTCTTTTAAGTAAGATAGTTCTTCTGTGCGTCCATAAAAACTTGATATGCTAGGAGGCTTACCTCCCATAATTTGTATTAAATTGTTGACAGGAGAGCTTTTTTCTTCAGTAGGAGTGAATTGAGCATAATACTCTTGTGCAACTTCCTCTAAAAAATTCCGTACATTCTTTTTACTAACTCGCTTACCATTTCCAATTGTTTCTGTGAGTATATCCCATAGCCTAGTGGCTACGCCCCGTTGTAAGTAATTGACGCTATAGACTGAATTTTCTGCTATTTCAACAAATTCACGGTTATGCCAGGCTCCTTTCATAATGAGGATCTCTGGTTGAGACAAGTATCTACCTCTTTTGGCTAGCGCTAGTTTATTGACCACAGCTAAAGCTTCGTCAAAAGTTACTGTTGCAGAAGAGTATTTTTGCCCTAGAAGCTCTTGTCTCTTTAAACTCAAGGAAGAACGGACTGGTGAACTTGGTATATGGACAGTATTAGAACCCATAGTTATACTCATTCTGTTGTTCGAGTGACCAAGCATATAAGCTTTGTATTAATAATTAGTTTTTCCACTTTTGTATTATATCAAACTCAGTGATACTTCAGTTTTCTAGTTAATAGCTGCTTGTTTCACGTAAATGATAACTCAAGTCACCAATTATGCAAAGGAGATGAAAGATAGAGTAGAATCACTGCTTACCTACATCTTACTTAAGGGAGCAATTGACGGAATTACTGCTGTTACTAGATTACGGTAGCAGTTCTCAAAGCGATTTATCAGTTTAAGTGCTGCTGCTAAACGCTGTTAAACTGCGACAAATATACAAATGTTAATAACTTTGCTAGTTATTTTTTAGTTTTGAGCATGAATTTGCGAAAAATCATTGAATATACAATATATTGTGGTTTCACTCTAAATAGATTGTCTAAGTCTTAATTAAACTGTACAGCAAATGGGATTACTTAAGTTATGGATAAAATTTAGTTACATAAAATACTTGGTAAGGTAGTTATAATACATAGTAATTATGCACTGTACAAAATGATTATTATATGTATCAACGAAAAATTGCATTTCAGGCTGTTGGTAATTACTTTTCGATAACTAGTAGTCTGCCAAAGCAACTTTGCTGGGTAGCCTGTGTTCTTGGTAAGCTGCTGAAAAATTAGGGAGTAGCATAGTAAAAAAGTACATTGTGGACTTAAATGAGGATGAAGTTTCTCATCTGCAAACGCTAATTTCAAAAGGTAAGCACAAGCCAAGAACCATCACTCGCACGAACATCCTTCTGATGGCTTCGGAGGGAGAAAGAAATCAAGCGAACACTAGTGTTTAATGAAAAAATTAAACTTTAATGCCTGAAAATCCGTATCCCAGGGCGGCCGCATCATGTCAATAAAATTATTCTATTCTCAATAGAGCTAAAATCATCTCATTAATACCTGCCGATTTTTGACAAAAATTGTGTCTAAAGTTAGTTACAAAAAATACTTTAAACTTGGAAAATGACCACTCAAAATTTTAAATCTTCACTTATACAATTGTTGATAGCAAGAAGGACTAGATGGGAGCAATGCGATTTTGTTAGATCGGACTTTAATTCTCAGTTATAGAGCTAGATTCTCAATAAAAACAGTTATTTGGCTGCGATGCCTACGGCGGGCTACGCCTACGCAGCCCTAAATGGGTGATTTAGTACCCGAATTTTAAGCACCTCACAAAATCGCATTGCTCCCGGACTAGATTTAGGGTAGGTAATCTATATCTCGTCATTCGTGACAAGTTAAGATAAAATTAGTTTTGTCAATTCGTAATTATTCTTAAAACTGAGATTAAGACAAGGTATTAAATTCACCTTTACACTGAGTTTTCAGCGCAAGAATAAATGATGCATTGAAAATTCAGCGATCACATCCTTAAAAATCATGTTTCTTCACCCAAATTTTGATAATATTTTAAGTATTATTACTTATTGACAAAAGACCGATAAGCTTAACTTGTCAGCAATGATATCTCGTTATTCTTCTACGAATGTGAGTTACTGTATTAATCCCCTATGCGAGCAACGTCAAAATCCTAATGACATTGAACAATGTCTTTTTTGTGGTACTTCGTTGGTGATTAATAATCGCATTCGCTTGATTAAGCCATTAAGAGCGCTGAATGAAAACCCATTTAGCTATAATGAGGTTTTTGAAGTGGATGATGCTGGTACTCAGTGGAATCCTGTCCGCAAGCAGCGAGTTATGAAAGTTTTGAAATGGAACTCGCCGAAGCTGGTTGAGTTAATTGAGCGGGAATCTCTTAGTTTACGGTTAATCCATCATCCAAATATTCCTAAAAGTACCTTAGATGACTTTTTTACATTTGTTATTGACAATAGTTCTTTAACCTTGCATTGCTTGGTTATGGATAACATTGAGGGACATAATTTAGAGGATTGGATAGAATCTAATGGGCGTATTTTGCAATCTCAAGCATTAGAATGGCTAAAACAATTAGTTGAAATTCTTGCCACAGTACATCGTGCTAATTTTTTTCACAGAGATATTAAACCTTCTAATATAATTCTCCAACCAAGTGGTCAGTTAGCGTTAGTGGACTTTGGTGTAGCACGGCGAGTTACTAGTACTTACTTAGCTAAAATAAGTGGAAGTGGAGGAGATAGTACGTCTAGAGGAGGTAAATATGAAATTACATCTGTTGGCACACCTCGTTACTCTCCACCAGAGCAAATTGATGGACAGGCAGTACCGCAGTCAGATTTTTATGCTTTGGGTCGCACTTTTATCCATTTATTGACTGCAATTCAATTAATCGATTTACCTACAAATAAACAAACAGGAAGATTAATCTGGAGAAACAAAGCACCACAAATTGACAAACCCTTTGCTGATTTCCTTGATGAATTAATGGCTCCCTTACCAGGGCAGCGCCCTCAAACTACTGAAGTAATTTTGCAGCGATTAGAAAAACTGCCTCAGCAAATTAAAAATTATAGATTAGCTAATTCTAAAATATTTAGATTTAGCAAATATACATTAATGGGTTTAGTGTTTATTGGGGGTATATTTCTATCTATACCTCTAGTAACGAACTACCTAGTAGCCCAAGGGCAAAAGTTAGAAGCAGCAAATAATTCTCATGAGGCACAAGAGTTTTTCTACTGGGCTTTAAAGATTAGTCCTCACAGTAATCGTACTATATCAAGTTTTTACTTTGATAAAGCTGTCCGTAGCACCAAAGACCTTGAGTTAGCTAAAAAATATTATGAATTAGCAATTAAATATAATAAACGTGATGCAGATGCTTATAGTAATTTAGCTTTTATTTGTCAGCAATTAAACCAAGATGACTGTGCCATTAAGAATTATGAGAATTCATTTAAATTAAAACCTGATAATTGGGAATCGCGTTTTGGGTTAGGACTTTTTTATGATGATAGACGAATGTATGATTTGGCAGAAAAACAGTATAAGTTAGCCATCAAAATGAGTAGAGAAGCAATTCCAGCCATTAATAATTTATCAAGATTGAAAATTCTAGACGGCAAATATAATGTAGCAATTGCTTTAGCTCAATCCGGCTTACAAAAAACTGAAAATATTAAATTACAATCTACTTTATACAAAAACTTAGGTTGGGCAAAATTAGAGTTAAAACGTTACAGCGAGGCGAAGGCTGATTTAGAAAAATCAACAAAACTGGATGCTAGGACAGATGCTTACTGTCTATTAGCGCAAGCACAAGAAGCATTAGGTGAAATTAATAACGCCAGACTGACTTGGGAAATCTGTTTGATTGCTGAGTCTAATCAGTTAGAAGTTCAGCAGTGGAGATTGCAAATATTAAAGCGTTTATTGGGAGAGTTTGTGACACCATCTTCGCCCTAAGTCTTTTTTTTATTCCCTGTTTGTTGTATGCTAATCACTAGCAAATAGCTGTACAAAAATCTTGATGCTTACTTTCCAAAATTCGACAAGTGCAATAAGAAAAAAAATATTCACAGTTCAAATTGTAGCATTCGCATCAATATCAACACTAGTTGTCTCAAGTTCTAGTAATGCATGGGGACAATCTCAACTAATAGCCTTGCGTCAGTGCAAGAATGTTGATGGCAGGGTAATGAGTTCAGGCGATCGCTACTTATCACCAGGTAGTCCTCTGTGTCCGGGAGATCAGATTCACCCCCAGAATGGAGCCATAGTTACAGTCGTTTGCTATTTAAATCGAAAAATTTTATACATTAATCAAAACAATTTTTCTGACGCTGCAAACAAATGTGCGCCACCACAAGTCGCTGAGGGAGATAAATATCGATGTACAAATCTTAAACCGCAGAATTGTCCGACTACTTTTAAAGGGACAGATGATGATAACTCTGTACCAAGGCCAAGATTAATTAGTCCTTACATTAGTGGCGGTAGAATCTTGACTACCCGACCCTCAATTTCTTGGCGTGCAGTTCCAGGAGCTACTAGTTACACCGTAGAGATGGAAGGTAATAATGTTAACTGGCAGATACAAGTAAACAATACTGTACTGTCATACCCAAAAGAACAATCTCAATTAAAATTTGGAAGTACGTATAGAATTACTGTGCTTGCATACCAGGGTAACTCTCTCATAAGTTACGTACCCTTAGTAATTAATGTTTTACCGGAAAAAGAGCAACTGGAGATTGGATCATTGGTTAAACAAATTAACGAATTGAAAATACCTCCAGATGAAGCTGCTGTTAAGGATCTAGATACTATATATATGTCAAAAAATCTGGTAAATGAATCGATAGAAACATTAAAGGCAAGAGTGGCAGCAGGAAGTAAAAACCCTGAAATTTATCGACTATTAGCAGATCGCTACTTAGAGGCAGGACTGCCTAATGAGGCTCTTAGTGAATACACAACAGCAAAGAAGTTAGCTAAAAGTAATAATAACTTAAAGGAATTATCAAAGGTACAAGAAGGTTTAAAGCTGTGGGAATTTATAACCAACTACCAACGAGCAAGAACGGAGCCCAGTAGTAATGATGAGCGTATTTAGGATTTTTCATTAATGCTAATTGTGCAATCCGCAGTGCCTCTGCTTTAGGAATACCATTTTTCAATCCCTTGTAGAATTCTTCCATTAATAAAGCAGTAGAATCCGCATCTACTAGCCACAAAGTAGCTATCGTAGTTCTTGCACCGGCTTGTGCGGCTACTCCAGCCATTCCTAATGCTGACCTTTTATTACCCTTTGCAGTTTGACAAGCACTTAAAACTAATAACTCAATTGCATCTGCATCAGTTTGAATTTTACCTTTTAGTAATTTGTCAAATTCTCTAATATTGATAACCTTTTCATAGGCTAGAAGTACCGTCTTCAAAGGGTCAGAACTAAACTGCCCATGAGTGCTAATATGAATGATGGGGAAATTATTTTTACTTATTTCTTGCTCTAGACGGGTACTAGTAAACTTTTCGTCTAGTAGTGTAAGGGAAGATTGTGTTTGATTTTGGACATCTTTTACTTCTTCTTTGGCTTGGGGTAGTGGTCTGATGCCTTTAGGAGCGTTGCGATCTAAGAGGCTTGGGCTGGGCTTAGATAAAGCAGCGATGAGAGCTGTAAACTGCTTTTTTGATAAAGGTTTGGGAGATCGAATTCTAGAACCGAGAGTGGCTGCAATGCTGTAATGCTCAAGCAGATAATTTTTTCCATCATATAATATTCCCATCGGTATACTTTGAAAAGATTTATCTAAGATAAATATCAATGTTCCTGATGCAGGTAAATATGATGCTATTGGCGCAATTAATTTTTCATAAAGTGCTTGAGAAGGCAAAAGAATTTGTTGTACATCAATACTAGGGAGTTTCTGATCCTGTAAACTCCATAAAAGATTACTAACATGATCTTGAACTAGGTTTGCTTCAACAGAGTGATGATGAAAAGATCGGTCTTTATCCTGTAAAATAACTTCTATAGTATCATCCAAATCAATGAGATGAATTATTGCATAAGCACTATTTAAGTATGGAATTTCATTAAGAGCAATTAGGTCAAGTTTGCCACATTTCAGAAAATTTTCTAACTGTGCTGTTTGTAAACGTTCGTTTGTCTGAATTAATTCTTTGAAATTAGGATTAGAATCTTTCAAAAGTAACTTCATATAATTACGGTATACAGGTTCTACTTCTTGTTGAAAGAAGAACTGTATATCTATATTACTTGACAATATGCTGTCACGAATTTGCGCCAAGTTATCAATAGCAGACTTATACATTGCGAGGGCTTCTTTAGCCCTTCCTTGGTTGTTATACAAATTTCCTAGCTGTTGTTGCCATTGGTAAGCAATATCTTCTGCTTGAATTGATTGAGCCAAACTTAAAGCTTTTACAAAATATGCTTCTGATTTCTCTGGTTGTAATTTCCCCAGAGCGCCAAAACTGTAAGACTTGATTCGCTGATTATTTGAATTTTTAGCTGTTTGCAAAGCAGACTGACCATACTCAATAGCTAATGAACGTAATTGCTGATCTGGAATTTGACTTAAACTATTAGCAAAGTTAAGCTTTGCATAAACCAGTTGGGTAGCTGATAATTGAGAAAATGTAGAAGAGCTTTTCAAAATACTGTTAACAGAAGGCTGAATTTGTTGTTGAATTTGATTGCGAATATCAACTAATTTGGAATTACCTGAGTTCAACTCTGTTGTTAACCACTTATCAAAATCTATCAGCAGGCTCAAATGATACAGTTGAGATTTTAATTGCGTGAGTGGAGACTTTACTGACACCTGATTCACTTGCTGATAAAGTTGAAGTGACTTGAGTGCTTGTTGCTGAATCCGAACCTCGATTTCATTTTTGAAATCTGCTTCTTCTACTTCAGAATATTTATTTTGTGTGTACTTATAAATAGCTTCCTCAGTATTAGCCAACGACAGCAAAATCTCATTAGTATCAACAGAGGGAATTTCTTGAGCAATTGATAGCGTTCTTGTTAAAACGACCTTTGATTCATCTAATTTACCAATTAAGCGCAAGACATCCCCTAAGTTGTGCCATGCAAATAGATTTACTGGCAAATGTTTTTGCTTATCAATCGCTGCTATCAATAGTTTTGCTATAGATTCAGTAGACTGCTGTAGTAAGATAGCACAAATCTTAGTATCTGTATTTAGCTTTAGAGATTGCAAGAGTATGTTACAAGCAAAACGATTTAAACCTAAAGCTTGTAAGGCAAGATTTTGGTTAATTAAGCTGCCAGTAATACCTTCTTCGTAGCCAAGTTGACCATAAAGTTTTGTGGCTAATTTCCAGGACTCAAGGGCTTCCGATGCTCGTCCTTCATTTAAATACTTTTCTCCTATTTGGGTCAGGAGTCGCGCTTGATTACGTTTTTGTACTTTTTTATTTACAGCTTGAGCAGCGATAATGGATGGCTTGCCTACAACTGTTAATAGCCCTAAAATGCTTGAAAATACATACTTAAACCAGTCTCGGCGTCTAATCATTGCTGGGCATGGGCTGTAACAGTATTTTTTGATCCATTTTCTTCAGAACATAAGCTAGCAGACGACGCAGCATAAGGCGTTGCTGAATTTGCTTCTGCCGTCAAGGTCACATTTCCGTAAGAGTCTTGCACCCAACCTTGAGCTTCTACAATTTGTGTTGTTTGTTTAGTTTGCGATTTTAGCTCCTCTAAATTATTGTTTATCTGACCAGAAACAAAATTATCTTGCCAAGTTGCTTTAATCGGTGGTACATCATTAGGACTGAGAGGTAATCTGTCAATACCACTGATTACTAATTCACTTGCTGCTACACCTGATTGCCCTTGGCAGCTCGAGGCTATTTGAGGATGATCTTCTGAAATCCCTTCAGGTTCGGACTGAGCGCTTACAGGATTTCTGCTCAAAAAATTCAGTTCAACAGTTCCATCAATACCCAACTCAGAACTTGCTGTAAAATTACTATCAGGCGAACGAATGAGTAATTTACCATTGATTTGAATATTTCCGCCTTGCCCTTTAAAAGCATTAGCTGTAATATGGCTATTTTTTAGTGCAGCTAATGTAGTCGTGTTGATGGTTATGTTACCACCAGTGCCAGTACCAGTTGGGGCAAGGCTGTAGGGAAAGTTGATACCCAGAAAACCGTAAGCTATCTGCGGATTGCTGGCACTAGCACTGATATTGCTGTTACCGATTAATTGTACATGGTTTGAGTGTAAAGAAATATTCCCCCCGTCTCCTAATGCGGTTGCGGCACTAATGGAAGAGTTATTCTCCAAAGAAATTATATTTGCATCAATATCCACGTTCCCCGCCGAACCAGTACCTAAGTTACTTACAGTAATTGAGCCTTTAGATAGAGATAATCGTCCAGTTTTTATCTGTATATTTCTAGCTGCTCCACTTATCTCTGAAGATAGCCCTAATACTTGTTGTATTAGTAGAGGAGCGGGTATCGCAAAAGATGATATTCCAGACAGAAATTCATAAGATGAATCTCCTGTATTTGCAGATGTTGTAATATCTATAAGATTAGGAGCTTCAATTGTTATATTTCCAGCATTACCACTGGAAAAAGTATAAGAAGCAATATTGCCTCCGTTGTTTAATCTAATTTCAGGTGAGGTGATTCTCAGATCACCGGAATTTCCAGACTTATAAGCCCCTACAGCTACCTGGCTTGGTGAAGAAAGAATGGGGTTAAACC
>JBBSCU010000206.1:0-10417 GCA_038249935.1 Chroococcales cyanobacterium | reverse complement strand
GCTCTTGGGCAAATCCTACAGCTATTTTGGCTAGTAATGTCACAAAGATGCCCAAAATTAAATATCCCTGACGAGGATGGCGAGATAGCAACACGCCAATGGCTATATTCAGAGGCACAATACCGTAGGCGAGACGGCTTAAGGAAATAGTACCTCCAGAAGCTAGCAACAAACCAATCCCGCAAAAGCCATAGATAACTGTAACTGCGCTCAGTTGAGTGCGTAAACGCCACAACGCATAGCCACCACCCAAAATCATCACCAGGTTTAGCAAGTTATTAATCCACTGTTCACTCACCAGAATTAACAGAAATAAAACTAAAGCATAAAAGCCATAGACTAATTTTACCGAACTAAAATGTTGACCCAAGCGCCATAAAAGATAGCCACTGGTAACAATCACGCCAAATAACAAGATATACCAAGGGTCTTGAATCCCGCCAGAGGGGTTTTGAACCCAACCATATTGCCAATTCTTTGTGCCAACTAGAATTTGCATGAACATATTTAACCAACCCTGCCAATCAAACCCAAGAGTTGGTCGCCATCCCCGTTGTGCTTCGATAAATGCTAAAGGGTTGCCAAAATAAATCGCACAATACAAACTGAACAGAAGTATGCCAATACTGGTAGCAAAACCAGCAATATATGCACTATGTGGTCTGCGTTCTTTCCAAGCTGCGATCGCTAATGCCAGAATTAGTGCCATACCTGTGGGACGAGTTGCTGTGGCCATTGCGCCCCAAAGAGCAGTCCAGCCATACTGTTTTTGATCAAAAGCCCGCAAAGTCGCCGTACTCAAAAATAAATACAACCCCTCTGTATAAATCACTCCCGTAAACATCGATGATGGATAACAGCAAACTACAGCAATTACCCACTGCGCTGCATTAATCCCATAATCCTCTTTGATCCAAAAGTACAAACAGTAAAGCGCCGCGAAAAATGCCAGGTTGTTTACCAAAATACCTGCTAATTCAAAGGGCAAACCCAGCTTCATCAAAACCCAGATGCTTAAGGGAAAAAGCGGAAAAAAGGCTAGATTATGTTGCTTGCCGTCATTGACAAATTCATAGCCAGAAATTGCGATCGCGCGGTAATGTATACTATCCCAGGCATCAAAAACGCCCCAGCCAAAGCTGGGCAAAAATTCTTCTGCTGATAACGGTAGCTTTGGTGCAACCAGCAACATAGCTGTCCAGATGAATATTCTGCTGATAAGCCAGATTGCTGGCGGAAACAGGAAATCATTTTTCCATAAAATTTTTCTGATAACTATCTGAACTTTGACCATAGGCTTGAGTGCTTCAACAAACTCCTTTATCCATACTTTTATATCTGAATGCAACACAGCAATTTATGAGTAAAATTTTGCATATTAAATCCTCCACCAAACATAAGTAATAAACTGAGCAAATTGGCAATTACTTGAAAGTAGTTTCTATTTGGTTGTTTTTACCAATTCTCTCAGCATTTATGGTTAAGAATATACTATTTATCAATAGAATTTTGTCTAGTAAAATGAAAATTCAGTAATTGACTACACGGAGAAATTTTCTTTACCTTCCCGCGTTTCCCGCCGGGTTCACCAGTCGCCTCAAGTGTTTGCCGCAAATCGGCTCAATCCAAGGTGCTAGTTTACAGCGTCTCCCCTCAGTGTATTGATTTAATGATTGGTGTTATTAAAGAGTCCTAAGCAATTTATAGTGGGAGTTGTTTGTAAATCCTTAAGCAATTGTGAAAGCGATTACTCTTCTTGGTTCCACTGGTTCTATTGGTACTCAGACTTTAGATATTGTCACTCAGTACCCAGATCAGTTTCGGATTGTAGGATTGGCAGCTGGCGGCAATGTGGAAATGTTGGCTGCTCAGATTCGGCAGTTTCGACCGAAAATAGCAGCAATTTGCTCAGAAGAGAAATTGCCAGCCCTCAAAGAAGCGATCATTGACCTCGATCCCCAACCGATTCTACTGGCAGGTGATGCCGGAGTGATAGAAGTTGCTCGCTATGGCGATGCCCAAACTGTGGTAACTGGGATCGTGGGTTGTGCTGGCTTGCTACCCACGATCGCAGCCATTGAAGCTGGTAAAGATATTGCCTTAGCGAACAAAGAAACCCTGATTGCTGGAGCCCCTGTGGTTCTACCCCTAGTCGAAAAACACGGTGTAAAATTACTCCCAGCCGATTCCGAACATTCCGCAATATTTCAATGCCTCCAAGGTGTACCCAAGGGTGGCTTGCGGAAAATTTTGCTCACTGCCTCTGGTGGAGCTTTCCGAGACTGGGATGTAGAAAAGTTAGCAGATGTAACCGTTGCTGATGCCCTGAAGCATCCTAATTGGTCGATGGGGCGTAAAATCACTGTAGACTCTGCTACTTTGATGAATAAGGGATTGGAAGTGATTGAGGCTCACTTCTTATTTGGATTGGATTATGACGATATCGAAATTGTCATTCATCCCCAAAGTATTATTCACTCGCTAATTGAACTGCAAGATACTTCAGTTTTAGCGCAACTTGGTTGGCCAGATATGCGCTTACCTTTGCTGTATGCTCTATCTTGGCCCGATCGCATCTACACCAATTGGAAACGACTAGATTTGGTAAAAGCTGGAAATTTAACTTTCCGTGAACCAGATCACCAAAAGTATCCTTGTATGCAGTTGGCTTATGCTGTGGGTAAAGCTGGTGGTTCGATGCCGGCTGTGTTGAATGCCGCAAATGAGCAAGCTGTGGCTTTATTTTTATCAGAAAAAATTCGGTTTTTAGATATTCCCAGGTGTATCGAATCGGTGTGCGATCGCCATCAAAATGATAACTGTGCAAATCCCTCTTTAGATGACATTTTGGCAGCAGATAAATGGGCAAGACAAGAAGTTTTAATAGCGACTGAAAAGTTAGAAACTCACGCGCGGATAATTTCTTTGCGATAAAAACCTTCACTCAGATACCCAAAAGGCAGATTTTCTGGCTTTTAACCAGTTCTTGTTTAGCCTTCAGCATAATGCTGAAGGCTAACGGTTAAATTGATCTGTGGTAATTAACCTTTATAGTACATTTCAATGAATAAATAATGCCTCACTGCTTAAATGCCTCAAACACCTATTTCTTTATACCGTCAAGGCAATGCAAATTCTCATAATCACCATCTTACCGATATTTTCTTCTTGTTCCACTTGTTGACGAATGCTGTTTTCATATATTTCTTTCGCACGTCGTGCAACTTCTTCTCAGCTTAAAAGTATGGCTTGCACGCTCTTGCTCCTTAATTCCTGATTTGTATTGATTCTATCTCAACATATAATTATGTGCGTTAGCAAAGCTCGCCGTAGGCATCGCCTTTTCTACACTTTAGTAACATTAACGATTGTGCGTTTGTCCTGAAGAATACTAAAAATTACTTATAGCCAGGATACCTTGACTAGAACAACTATGTAGCAGGTTGACAAAGCGGTACAAGCGTATCATCCTAGAGTGTTTAGAAGGTAAACGCTATGAGTAACCACATTAAGAGCCTATGGTAACAGCACAACCTATCACTATTGATTTGTTTGCTGGGGCTGGCGGCTTTGGTCTAGGTTTCGAGATGGCAGGTTTCTCTGTTCCTCTATCAGTTGAGATTGATGCCTGGGCTTGTGATACACTGCGCCACAACCGCCCAGATATGACGGTTATTCAACACGATATCCGTGATTTAAACACTGCAAGTAGCGTTAAGGATATCTGTCTTTTCAAGCCGGATATTGTTATTGGTGGGCCTCCATGTCAAGGTTTTAGTATTGCCGGTCCAGCACAAAAAGATCCTAAAGACCCTAGAAATAGTCTATTCATTAACTTTGCTCAGTGGATATGTTTTCTTCAACCTAAAGCTTTTGTCATGGAGAATGTTAAAGGTTTACTTTCGCGCCAAAATTTTGAAGGTACAAAGGTAATAGATATTATTAAAGAAACTTTTGAGAATCTGGGATATTTTGTAGAAGTATGGTCATTAAATGCTGCTGAATATGGTGTGCCGCAAATCAGAGAGCGCATTTTTATTGTTGGAAATAAAACAGGAAAAGAATTAGGTATTCCTCCAAAAACACATTCCTTAGATTTACTGCATATCAATAGCTCTCAATTATCAATATTTGCCTGCACGGGTTTACTTCCTGCCCTTAGCTTGTGGGATGCAATATCAGATTTACCACCAATGAATGCACGTGAGGGTAAAGAGGAACAACCTTACATTTCAGAACCTCTAAATAACTATCAAAATTGGATCAGGAATGGCAGTCAAACACTTTACAATCATGTTGCAATGGATCATTCACAGAGGCTTGTAGAACGCTTCAAACATATTAAATGGGGTGAATCAAGTTCAGACGCACCAAAAGAACATGGGGCTAGACGACGTAGTGGAAATGGTGAATTATCTGAGAAAAGTTATGACCAGAATAACCGTCGTTTAAATCCACATAAACCATCACATACAATAGCAGCCTCGTTTTACGCCAATTTTCTTCATCCTTTCCAAGATCGCAATTTAACAGCCCGTGAAGGGGGACGTATCCAATCTTTTCCTGACACTTATCGTTTTTTAGGGAAGAAGACTGTTGTATCTCACAAGTTATTACATCGAGAGGAGAGATTCGACGAGAAGTTTCTTTGCCAGTACAATCAGGTAGGTAATGCTGTACCACCTATTCTTGCTAAAGCGATCGCACTTCATCTTCAAGATAAATTAGAGCTATGCCCAAAAGCGATCGGAACCCTTTAGTTCACGGCTCTAATCTTGAACAAAAGGAGAATCACCGCACAAAATACAGAGATGTTGAGAGTAAAAAATATCTCAGTGAGATTAGAACTGAGTATGATAAGTGGCGTTCAGCTAATTTCCAATTAGTTGGGCCTAGATCAACACCTACAGATCAAGATGACGCAATTATTGCTACAAGAGTAGAACTTCTATCAAGATATAAGGACTTTTTAGACCAACAGCACTATGCTGAGAAGTTTGATTCTAGATCGAACCTTCACTCTAGCGTGCTCGAGGAATTTCTCTACTATCTGTTTAAAGATTTAGTCAGAGACTTTGGAGAAAATGCTCTCATCGGCAAATCACATACATTCAAAGATATTTTCTTTGTGCCGCCAAAATATTCTGAGATGCTGAAGCGACCGTATGCACGTATTGAAAAGAAAGATCATGACTTTGTAATTGGAGCTACTATTCAAGTATCATTTGAAGCAGCAACCCCACCAGAGAAAGATGAAAATCCTGGTGAAATGCTCGCACTTCTTAAAGAGGAACCGGAAAACTACTCTGAAGTTACAGTTACAGGAAACACCGAAACACACATTTTCGATATTCCAGTTGTTGCAATTGAATGTAAAACATATCTCGATAAAACTATGCTCGAAGGCTCGTCACGAGCAGCAGAGGATTTAAAGGCAAGAAATCCAAATAGTTTATATGTTGTACTTAAATCTCATCTTCACTCAAGCGATCGCACCTAATACCATAACTTTCAAGACATCGCTTAAGTAAAGCACAAAAATCTTCTACTCCCTCAAATCTGAGGGTTGTCGGGGATAATTCCACAAAATGCCAGTTAGGATGATTTCGCCAATATTCTCGCTTTTGTTCCGACATTATATCGTAATCAGGATCACCTTCAAGTCCAAAATATTCAATAACTATCCCCTGATTTTCTCCAGTAAAAATCGTAAAATCAGGGCGATAATTAATGTCATTCCACCAAAAGTTACGCTCGTATTTGTATGTAATATTGTGTTCCAATAAAAAATTGGCAATTACTTTCTCGCCAAAAGACTTGTAGTACTTTCCATCAAGCCCTTCTCTTGGTAATGAGCGACGGTAACGCAACATTTCTTCAGGACTTTTATCGTAGCCACCCCAAGCGATGCGCTCCCAGTCTTCACGAAAGTTCGCCATCATCAAAGCGCGAATTTTTTCATAAACTCTACCGTTTTTTGAATATTGATTTTTATCTACTCATTTAAATGAAGAACTGAAACTTACTTTTAACATCACTCTTCTAGCAGTTGTCTCAGCTCATCTATATTTGAGGAAAACTTTAGTTCACTATTTTGCTGTTCTACTTGCGCCGCCTGAAAATTTTGATAAATCTCTTCACGCCTTTCTTCCCGTAGATATTGCTGCAATAACAGTTGAATTTCTAACTTTTCTTCACTGGAAAGACTTTTAATTGCTTCAACTACATCACTGAAGGTCATAACTTGAAACACCTTTTAGTGCTTATCTGATCAATCTAACATGGTAACGATAAAGCTAAAATTTCAAATCCTATTCAAATCCTTGGGGTAATAATTCTCATTGCTGTTGATAGAAAGTCGATATATCCATAAAGCAACTACAATTCATCAATTGTTACTAAACCGCCCTCGATAAACTGTATGACAAGTTCATACCCATCAAGTAAAGCAGTTCCTAATAAAGGTCGCTTTTCTGTCGCAAGTACATTAACTACAATATCGTGCCGATTCTAAGCCTGTTTTATCAATTGCGTATTCACCTGTTTCTATATCAATTATCACCATTTTACCGATGTTTTCTTCTCGTTCCACTTGTTGACGAATGCTATTTTCATATAATTCTTTCGCACGTCGTCCAACTTCTTCGCGGCTCAAAAGTATGGCTTGCACGTTCTTGCTCCTTAATTTTTGATTTATATTGATTAATATACTCAAAAATACTCGACTACTGCTGCAATAGCCGCAGCAATTTCTTCCATAATTTCAGTGGAACATTTTCCAATTCTACGGATGAATCTTTGCACATCCATACTGCGTAATTGTAAAACATCTACAGCAGAAGCTTTTGTCAAACTATTCGTGGTATTTGGTTCAATTTTGATGTGCCAGATATTTCCAGCATAATATTCCTTCCAGTCTGTAATTGGTGCAATTAATTTAATAGGCAATTTCCCAACACCATCAGAGCTTACAACTACAGCAGGTCGGATTTTTTTAATTTCTGCTCCTACTGTTGGATCAAAATTAGCCAGCCAAATATCACCCCGTTTAGGTTCAGGAAAGCTAATAATCAATCAAGTCTCCTGTCTGTAATTCTTGCCATTCGTTATCTTGTTGGTAATGTAGTAACATTAGCTTTGCTTGTTCTGCTAATATGCGTCGCCGTTCTTCTAATGGCAACTTCATAAACTTACTAGGGCTAATGTTTTGGAATTTTACGGATGTTTCTATCGTTTCTAGCTGTGTGTTCTCTATCTGAGGAGTAAATTTTGACACTTCCATAAATTAACACTAATTGCTGACTTATGTTGATTCTATCTCAAGGTAAAAATTAAAACGGTAGAGTGCTTATTGCTCTACCGTTTGCTAATTTTCTATTTGAGACTTAAATCCCAAACCCTAAATTTTACTCAACGCCTTGGGGTAACAATTCCCGGCGCTGTTCAGAACTAACTTGGACAACGCCATTTTCATCGACATCAACGATCGCAGTATCGCCATCTTTAATGCGCCCAGACAGAATTTCTTCTGCTAGGCTATCTTCTAACAGGCGCATAATCGCCCGACGTAATGGCCTTGCGCCGTAGCTGGGACTGTAACCTTCAGTGATCAAGCGATCCTTGAAGCGATCGGTGACTTCTAAGGTGATACCTTTTTCCGTCAGACGACCAAATACTTCCTTGAGCATAATTTCGGCGATTTGTGTTACCTCCGGCTTGCTCAACTGACGGAAGACGATAATTTCATCGAGTCGGTTGAGGAACTCTGGACGGAAGTATTGCTTCAATTCTTCGTTCACCAAAGAGCGAATCCGGTTGTAAGTTGACTCGGTGGCATCTTCGGAGAACTCAAAGCCGATACCACTACCGCCTTTTTCAATTACCTTAGAACCAATATTGGAAGTTAAAATCAGCAAGGTGTTCTTGAAGTCTACCGTGCGACCTTTGGCATCGGTTAACCGACCGTCTTCCAAAATTTGCAGCAGCATATTGAATACATCGGGGTGGGCTTTTTCGATTTCGTCGAACAACACCACGGTATAAGGTCGTCGCCGCACGGCTTCGGTTAGCTGACCACCTTCGTTATAACCAACATAACCTGGAGGGGAACCAATCAGTTTGCTGACGGTGTGACGCTCCATGTATTCGGACATATCTAAGCGGATCATCGCTTCTTCCGAACCGAAGAAGTAAGCAGCCAAGGACTTCGCCAACTCGGTTTTACCCACACCAGTCGGACCAGAGAAGACAAAGCTAGCTATGGGTCGATTGGGATTTTTCAAACCGACACGAGCGCGACGAATTGCCCGCGAAACTGCTCTCACAGCTTCGTCTTGACCAATTAAACGCTGATGCAAGGTGTCTTCCATGTGCAGCAGCTTTTCAGATTCCGATTCGGTGAGTTTGTTCACCGGTACCCCAGTCCAGGAAGCGACAATGTGAGCAATGTCTTCTTCTGTAACTACAGGTTCTTCACCTTCTGTGCCAGTTGCATTGGTCTTGCTTTGAGCGATCGCCCGAATTTCGGCTTTGATTTCCATTTCGCGATCGCGCAATTCTCCAGCTTTGTCAAAGTCTTGAGAGCGCACCGCGTCATCTTTTTCTTTTAATATCAGACGCAGTTCTTTGTCTAACTCTTTGGCTGCGGGTGGCAGTTGGGAGTTAATCAAGCGCACCCTCGAACCAGCTTCATCAACTAAGTCGATAGCTTTATCTGGGAGAAAGCGATCGCTAATGTAACGGTCTGATAACTTTGCCGCCGCTACCAATGCTTCGTCAGAGATTTTCAGTTTGTGGTGTTGCTCGTAGCGTTCGCGCAAACCATATAAAATTTCAATTGTTTCATCAACTGTAGGTTCGCCAACCATTACTGGTTGGAAACGCCGCTCCAGCGCTGCATCTCGCTCGATGTGCTTCCGGTATTCATCTAGGGTTGTAGCACCGATGCACTGCAACTCACCCCTAGCCAAAGCTGGCTTGAGGATATTAGCTGCGTCAATAGCACCTTCTGCTGCACCCGCACCAATTAAGGTGTGTACCTCATCAATCACGAGAATGACATTACCCGCAGAGCGGATTTCATCCATGATTTTTTTCAAGCGTTCTTCAAATTCACCCCGGTACTTGGTTCCTGCTACGAGCAAACCAATATCCAGTGTGACTACGCGTTTATCTTCCAAGATGTCAGGTATATCTTTAGCGGCAATGCGGGAAGCTAAACCTTCCGCGATCGCAGTTTTACCAACCCCTGGTTCCCCAATCAGCACTGGGTTATTTTTAGTTCGGCGACCCAAAATCTGGATCACTCGCTCAATTTCCTTGGCGCGTCCCACCACTGGGTCGAGCTTATTATCCATTGCCATCTGGGTCAGGTTTGAGCCAAATTCATCCAGAGTCGGGGTTTTTGTGCGCCCGGATGAACCGCCTGGTGAAACTTCGGCAGTTTCTCCCAACATACGGATGACTTGGGTTCTAACCTTAGACAGATCCACACCGAGGTTTTCTAGCACCCTGGCTGCTACGCCTTCCCCTTCGCGGATTAGGCCCAACAGCAGATGCTCGGTGCCAATGTAGTTATGCCCCAGTTGGCGTGCTTCTTCCAAGGAGAGTTCTAGAACTCGCTTTGCCCGTGGCGTAAACGGAATTTCCACGGCAACAAAGCCTGATCCTCGTCCGATAATTTTTTCGACTTCAATTCGGGCATCTTTGAGATTGACGCCCATTGATTTCAGCACCTTGGCGGCTACTCCAGTGCCTTCGCCAATCAGACCCAAGAGGATCTGTTCGGTTCCGACAAAGTTGTGACCTAAACGGCGGGCCTCTTCTTGGGCCAGCATGATTACCTTAATGGCTTTTTCTGTGAAGCGTTCAAACATGGCATTTTTCCAATCACCTGCGGTCGTGCCGGTATGCTGATTTTAGCACAGGCAAAGCTTTTGATGCCTGTATAACAGATTATAGACATCCTGAAGCTATGACTTGGGTTGATGGGCTAATTGCTAACTATTGACTACTTTTGTTTGGCTAGTGTACTGAGGAGCTTTAGTTCACCAGCCTTTTTAGGATTTATTACAAATTGCTGAGTGTTTATATTGAGAGTTTCTTTACTCAATCCCAAAAACTTATGTCTAACATATCTATTTTTTAATGTCAAGCAAAAATAATTTATATATGTTTTTTTTATGAAACCAGTTTATTTAGATAAGATATTTAAATAGAAAGTCTGTGCAGCAAAGTTGCATTTTTTTGCTGAGGCTGATCGCCAGCCCTAATTACGAATTACTTAAAAAGCAGATGCCAAGAGGATTTGTCCAGGCGATCGCAGACAATGGAATGCCACTGTTCTAAAGTTGATTGAAATTTGGGGTATTGTAAATCTGGGAGCCAAAGAATCAAAGCGTCTTCATCGTTATCTTGG
>JBBSCU010000205.1:0-10477 GCA_038249935.1 Chroococcales cyanobacterium | reverse complement strand
TATACCGTGGCGTTAAGTATTGTGTTGATCCAAATTCCAAATCAGCGGAACTTGCTCAAACACCACTAACCTATAAATTGAGCTTTAGGGGAATCACCTACTTTGTAAATAAAACTGCACAAGAAAAAGTTACCATAGCTTTTTAAACTCTTGCATTTACTTTGACTCTCTTCTACTTTCACGACAATATTATTGTATGAAATAATTTTGCCTTAAAACCAACAAAGTCAACAGCCTACCCTCAACATCTCTCCCAAGGATGAAAGTAACTTACAACTGTAGGTAGTATCGTCAAAAGTTTAGGATGACTAACTTAGACAATTCTGGATGAGGATGTTTAAATCAGTAGGTTAGCACATCTGTATTACCCTACTGATACTGTTAACAATAGCTACCAGATTTCCGATGTTCGATTGCAGTTATGCCATCATTTTCTAAAACTTTTCCGTGATCGATGACGGCATAAATTAACCATCTGTCGCCACATTCGAGCGGATTTTGCACCGTACATTCTAAATAGGCTAATGCTTCATCCAGAATCAGACAACCATTAAGAGCAGTTTGTGTGCCAAGATTTGCAAAGGGATTATCTCCTAAAGTGCTATGACGAGAAAAATAGCGTCGCACATTTCTTCCTTCTTTGAGAATATTCAGCACAAATTTATCACCAGGATGATGCATTAACTCTGCATTTTGCTCGTTAGCGATCGCAATCATAATTCCTGGCGGGTTAAAAGTTGCCTGTGATACCCAAGAAGTTAAAACGCCTTTGTGAGTTTCTTCATCACGAGTTGTCACAACACACAGAGAACCAATGATCCGCCCTACAGCTTGTTCGGTACGATCTACATGAGTTTCTGTCACAATCTGGCGGGAAGTCCGCAGTTTTTTGATTTTCTTCAAGTTTTGGGCAAAAGACGCACCCGCTTCTTGACACTGCTGGAGAATTTCAGGAGTAGGGCTAAAACGCACCCGAATTGTTTCAAACCCTAACTGATAATTTGCATCTTTGAGCTTACTTTCGATTAAATCTATCGCCTCTCCACTCCAACCGTAGGAACCAAACACTGCTGCTAACTTAGTTTTAGCAGCCACCGAGAGGACTATTCCTAAAGCCGTTTGAATTTGAGTTGGTGCATGGCCGCCTAAAGTGGGTGAGCCGATAATCAAGCCATCGCAAGCTTCTACAATGCGGTTAATTTCCGCAGAATCTGCTAGTTCACAGTTGATTGACTCGACATTAACTCCATTTTGAATCAAACTTTGAGCGATCGCATTGGCCAGAGTTGCTGTATTACCATAGGCAGAAGCATAAAGCAAAGCGACACTCAATTCTTGAGATTTTTGCCCTTGGCACCATTGACGGTAATCATAGGTAAAACGACTGAGGCTGTAACGGACAACCGGCCCGTGTGCTGGGGCGTAACATCTGGCTCCCAAAACTGACAATTTATCTAAGGCCACTTCAACTTGTTTAGCTTGGGGTGCATGGAGACATTCAAAATAGTAACGACGTTCTGCATCTAATCCCTTCCAATCTTCATCAAACAAAGTATCTTCGCAAATATGAGCGCCGAAAAGTTTGTCTGTGTAGAGAATTTTGGTTGCAGAATCATAAGTACAAAGTCCATCAGCCCAACGGGGAGTTGGTACGGTGACAAATGATAGATGATGTTCTTGTCCTAAATCTAGAATATCCCCTGATCGCACCGCTTGAATAGGTGATTTCAATTCGGGAAAGGCGGTTTTTAGAGCATTGGCGGCGGGGCGAGAACAAATTAGAGTGATTTGAGGAACTTGAGAGAGCAATACTTGCAGAGTTGCTCTGCGGTTGGGGTTGACATGACTGAGAACAATGTAATCTAAGGTGGTGAAGTCTAGATGTTGCGCTAGTTGCTGAAGATAAATTTCGGTAAAGGATTCGCCGGGAGGGTCAATTAAAGCCTTTTTATCAGCTTGAATCAGATAAGAATTCGCTGTAGTTCCTTTTTGGCGGGAGTACTCAACCTCAAATTTTAGTCTGTCCCAAGTCCGCGATCGTAGAATCAGAGTATTTTTACCAATTTCAGCAACTTGTACATCTTTGCTATGGTTAGACGTTAATGTGGCAGTAGACATAATAACCTCTCTTAATAATGAATGGGGCATTGGACATTGGGCATCGCAGAAGAGAAGATCCTGCTCCCCTACTCCCTACTCTTAATGGCCATTGGTTTGTATTAATTCAGAATTGGCTCGGCTTCTATAGCGTTTAGATACTTCTTGTTCTGGGTCGATGCCTTCAAAAGTAGGAGGTAGCCAAACTCGGAGGAATAGTAGTATTCCCAGGACTAATAAAAAGGCACAAGTTGCTAAAATTTGACTCCAATGAGTTTCTAGAACACCTTTAACAATGACTTCTCGCAAAGCAGAAACAATTGAAACTTCAACAGCTACCCCAATAGACACTCGATGTTCTTGTAGGTAAATAATCAGCAGTCTGAATAACTCAACTAAGATGAGTAAAAAGAGAATATCGGCAGTAACAGCATGAAAATCTAGAGGCGGAAGTAGGGAGAGAAACATATCTCTCACCTGAAGCACCATGAAGCTAAATAAACCGATGCACAAACAAATTACAATTATATCTTGGATAAATTCCAAGGATCGCACGACGCGCCCCCGATTGATTTCATACATGGTAATCGGAGTATTTTCAACAGATTTATACATAGTTTTTCGTGAGTTGTAGAGACGCGATTCATCGCGTCTGTGGGGAGTAGAGGAGCCTAATGAAAAATGCCCAATGACAAATGACAAATGACAAATGACAAATGACAAATGACAAATGACAAATGACTAATGACAAATGACAAATGACAAATGACAAATGACTAATGACTAATGACTAATGACTAATGACAAATGACAAATGACAAATGACAAATGACAAATGACAAATGACAAATTTAGTAATGATTGCCAATTTTGCGGTGATGGGCGGCAGTAAGTGAATCTAGCTTGGCAACTCTTCCAGTTTGGACTGTGCTATAAATTACCCAATGATCTCCACAGTCCATGCGGCTAGTAATTTCACATTCCATATAAGCTAGGGCTTCAGCCAAAACGGGCGATTCATTGTTAGCTGGATATGTTTTCACTCCGGCAAATCTATCTGCCCCAGGAGCAAAACGCTTGAGGAAATGTTTCATTAATCCTTGATATTTGTCTTCTTCTAAAACGTTTAAAACGAAGCGATCTCCAACGTGCATCAAGGATTCAATTGCCCGATCTTTGGATACTGCGATCGCTACTCCTAAAGGTTCAAGACTTGCTTGTGTCACCCAAGAAGCCAACATTGCACTCTGAATTTCTCCTTTTTTGGCAGTGATAATATACAATCCCGTGGTAATACGTCCTAGAGCTTTTTCTAGCTCGGTATTGATAGATTTAATCTGTTTAATGGTGCGATCGCGGTTCAACCATTGACCCAAATCTGTCCCCGCTTCGTCACAAAGTTGTTCCGTTGTTTGGGTAGGAATTTCCTTAACTAAGATAGGCGGAAAAGCTTCAGTTAATCCCAGTTCTTGAAACTTATTGCGTAAAGGATAAATGGGTTCATCTTCTCCCCCTCCCGACTCTAATAAACCAATTGTCTGCTTCTTGTGAACGGCAGCTAAAATGGTACTTAAAGCAGCTTGAGCCATCACCGAAGATTGGGCTGGCATTCCAATTACTAAACCAGAAACTTGTGCAACTAATTCTCCAACTTCTTGAGGCTCGGCACTATTAAGAGCTACTAATTCTACTGCCACACCTGCTTTCGCGCATCCATGAGCTATTGTACGGACTAAATGCTCGCTATGTCCGTAATCTTCAACATAAAATAGAGCCACTAATGTCTCTGTTTTCGCTTGTTCTAAACTCCAGTTTTGATACCGTCCGAGCCATTCGGAAATATAGTGTTGTAATAACGGGCCATGTCCTGTGGCAACTGTGACTATTTCTAACTTTTCAATCCGCTTTAAAGCTGCCAAAACAGACCGGGCATTAGGCCCCATGAGACAATCATAATAATATTGAAAATCCTCCTCTATTAAAGTGATATTTTCATCGTATGTGTGGTCATCACAGTAGTGCATCCCAAACACATCACAGGTGTAGAGAGTGCTAGTTTTGTGGTCATAACTAAAGATTGTGTCAGGCCAGTGTAAGTTAGGTGCAGAGATAAATTCTAATTGGTGTCCGTTGCCTAAATCTAATAGCTCTCCACTTTTCACCTGCATTGATTTAAAGGGCTGGTGAACCATATTTTCTAGAAATTGAATAGCTACCTTGGCACCGACAACAGTAATGGAAGGAGCTAATTGCAAAATATTTTTCACTAAGCCACTGTGATCAGGTTCTGTGTGACTAATAATCAAGTAGTCTATTTTAGCCGGATCAATTAATCCTACTAGTATCTCAAGATATGATTGCTCAAACTTGCGGTGAGATGTGTCAACTAAGGCAACTTTTTCTCCTTGAATTAAGAAAGAATTATAGGTCGTCCCATTCCGTAAACCAAACTCGATATCAAAACGTTCTCTATCCCAGTCGAGACAACGAATAGCAGTCGTTTGAGGAGCAATTTCAACAGTTTGAACCGTCAAACGTCCTGGGTTGGGAGTAATCTGAGTGGGCTGGATGAGTGCAACCATTTGTTTTCTCCAAAAAGATTGTTATCTGAAGCGAGCTTTATGTTTCTTATATTGACCTGAAATACTCAATTAGTAAAATGCTAATTTCTAAAGCTAATCATCAGAAAGATTTATTATTCATCTAGGTTGATTTACCATTGAATTACTCAATGTTTATCATTATTTTTATCTTCAATAATGAAGGTGAGAAAATGTAAATACTAAGTTAGAATGTTTATGTATGTCGTTAATATTTTTTCCTCCTCCCATACAAAAAATCAACAGCGAAATCGCCCGTAACGCTGGTGTTGATCTATATGTGCTTCGCCTCGATCTCATGCACTCGTGGGTTAACGGCAACAAGTGGTTCAAGCTGAAATACAACCTTTTAGAAGCCAAGGAGAAAAATTTCAGGACGCTGCTCACCTTTGGCGGTGCTTATTCAAATCACATCTATGCAACCGCCGCAGCTGGTAATCTTTTTGGATTTGACACCGTTGGGGTAATTCGTGGAGAGGAAAGGCTACCGCTAAATCCGACGCTGAATTTCGCCCTACAGCAGGGTATGCAGCTTATTTACATTAACCGCGAAATGTATCGACAGCGCAACACAGCAGCGCTACATGAATATCTACGACAACGTTTCGGCGAAGTGTTTATCATTCCTGAAGGCGGTAGTAATTTAAATGGTGTGCGCGGTTGCACAGAGATAGTTAGAGAAGCGATGCCTATGGCTGGCTACGCCTACGCATTTGATCATATATGCGTACCTTGCGGTACAGCTACCACACTGGCTGGTATTGCGCTTTCGTTGCATCAAAAGCAAAGAGCGATCGCTTTTCCCGTACTAAAAAATGCAGCTTTTCTAGCACAAGAAATCGAAAGTTTATTGACAAATTACCTCGCCTCTGGTTTACCCGCACCATATAACTCTCCGGCTTCCTGGGAATTGATGTATGATTACCACTTCGGCGGCTATGCAAAGGTGAACGACGATCTGTTACTGTTCAGCCAACAGTTTAGGGAGGAACATGGCGTACCCCTTGATTACGTATATACTGCCAAAATGTTTTACGGAGTGATGGATTTACTACAGCAAGGATTTTTTTGTAAAGGCGATCGCTTGTTGCTAGTACACACAGGCGGCTTACAGGGTAACATTGGGATGGAAGAGCGGTTACAGAGATTTTCTAAAATCTAAGTTGCGACTTAATTAAATATCAGTTACCTTTGTATTTGATTTTACCAAAATAAGTAAAATTCACACATCAATCTTGATATTTACTCAAAGTTAGATAAGGTTAATTCAATGTTTACATTTACCGAACGCATTAAGCCGGATGCTCAGAGTATTGCTCTCTATTTGGAAAATCTTCTATCAAATAAGTATCAAATTCCAACTTTTCAAAGAGATGTTGTCTGGGAGAAAGAAAATGTTAAAAAACTTTGGGATAGCCCGCCTCAGAATGAATTCTGAGTCTAATAGCGAAAGTCGTCTAAAGACGACTGAGAAAAGGTTATAGTCCGTTAAAACGGACTTTAGTTTTGGGCGGTTTGTGCCTAGAATGAAATAGCCCTGATCTTATACCTACAATTATTCTTGAATGTTCAAGAGCCGATGCACTTCCTGAACACGCGCTAACTATTTTTATTGAAGAAAGAATCAACCTTCTATTAGAGGCTTTGAAACTGAAGTTAGACGGGATTGAATTTAATGTTTTTGATATGGGCAATCGCACAGATAATATCTATTCCTAGATAGGCGATTTTCTATAAAAGAGACATTGCTGGGTAAGAATATCAATATGCCTCACGCACTCGCTCCTTTATGTGAGATATTCATACTTTTATTCAGCAACCCGTAAAAAGTTCTTTTACTTTGTCGCTACGCCGATAATATGAGGACTAACAATCGGCAATTGTGCATCAAATCGCTCATAATTTACACTAGCAAAACCAGCATTTTCTAAGGCTCTCCCAGTTTCTCTATCTGGATGACAACCATCACCTATCACTTTCCAAATCGGACGAATTGTGCTTTGTAGTTGTCGCAATAAAGTTCCTTGAGGTGCGGCGACGTGTTCAATAAATAAGAAGCGTCCACCTGGTTTAAGTACTCTTAGAATTGCCTGTAATGTATAATCTATATTCGGCACTGAACACAAAACTAAGGTACTAACAACAGTATCTATGCTGTTATCTTCAGCGTCTAGCCATTCAGCATTACCAATGCGGAGGTCGATGTTTAAACCCAGTTTGTCTGCTTGTTTCTGGATATAGGAATGCATATGTGGGTTTGGCTCGATTCCTATCCAGTGGATATCTTTAGGGTAGTAGGGTAGATTAGGGCCTGTTCCTGGACCGATTTCTAAAACTTTACCTTGGAGATTAGCAAAAAGAGAACGTTTGCGGTCGCCTACGATTTTATCATACGTGCTGCTACTTTGAGCCATTATCCAGGCAAAGAAACGTTTACCAAAGTTGGCAAAAAGCTGATTTGGTGAATCTCCAATAATTTGGTTTACAGTCATCATCCACTTCCTAATTTTTGAGGCTATAAATTGGTTTGCCAAGTAACCATTTATAACCTTAAGGTACGATACTTTGTATTTCTTTTACCTCACCCATTAGACTCACCTGATTGGGTGATTTTGGATTAACGTACACGTCTAACGACTTACTGCAAGCTACTACAGAAAGACCAAAAGCGCAGAGGTAGAAGGAGAATTTGCCTATATAGTCTTTTCAAGGTTGAGTTTTTTCAGATTGTTTTAGGTTTTGTTTTTCTGCCAACCAGGTAAATAACACAATACCGCACAGGTCAGCGGCTAAGTCAACTAAATCAAAGCTACGGTATGGTATAAATAGTTGAATTATTTCGTCAACTATACAAAAAAATATTACAATCAATGGTGCTAGCGGTAGAGAAATGTTGAATATTGGAATTTTACGTTTGTTTAATGCTAAATGACCCAAGTAAGCAGCGATTCCTAGCAATAAGAAGTGCAAAATTGTATCGTAATACGGAAATTGTGATATTTCCGTTGGGATAATTCTCAGGTAGGCTGACATAGAAATTGACATCAAAATTGCAAAGTAAACCCAAAATGCAAAAACCCAGCGCTGATTAGATTTCATTTTGATGATTTCAAAAGGTATTTATGATCAATACTAAAGATAATAAAGAGCGTTCCGCAATTGGGAACGCTATATTTTGGTGAATTCTGTTAAGATAATATGAATTTAAATTCAAAATTGCTAGCTGCTAAAATCAGGCATGGAGATTTGCTTGCTCCTGCAACCAAGGATCTACAGGTTGTCCATCTTTGCGGCGTAATTCAATTTCTACTACCATCACTTCTTTTGAACCAGGAGGCGCGGGTTTTTTATGGAAAATAATGTCATAATCTTCAGGATTATGTTTGTGTTCTTTTAACCATTCCTGTACCTTGGTTGTGGCAAAAAATGATTGCCCCTGCTCAAACATTCGGGTAATCTGCAATTGCAGTGTATAAGGATTTAAGCGACCCATTTTTTACCGCCTTTGTTAAGTAAATTTTAGAACAAGTAATCTGCTTACCCTAAATAATCTAATGTTAGTGCGAAGTACGCACACCTAAATGTTATAATAGTGGCTCACAAAAAAAATGTCGAAAACTTGACTACACTCTACCACTGAAGTTTCGTGTACAGTGAGGGTTCAGGGGGCAGATAAGTTAAGGATTATTCACCATTTATTACTGCCTCTACTACATTTTACAGTAATCTTATTTAGGGCGTGAACAGAGATTTGGAAAAAGAATTTCACGCAGAGTCGCAGAGCCACAGAGAGGAGAGATAAGAGAAATTTTGAGTGTTCGCAAACAATTTTTGTTATAGATTGGAGAGAGGCACGCCGCTTCAAAAAGTAACCAACAGACTGAGATGGTTGTTATGAAGAGCAAAAATAAACCTGTTTTCGCTTTAATTGTAAAAAGCACTATTGTCTTTTTACCCTTACTGTTATCCGTTGGAATTGCCAGTGGACAATCTGCACCCTCCCCAGCACTAACTCCTACATCGGTGTTATCGAATCAGGAACGGGAAGAATTAGCGCGACTACGAGCCGAAAAGCGAATTCAACAGCAAGTCCAATCTGATTTTAAGAGTGCTTTTACCCGTACAACTGTCTTACTCGATATCTGGCTAGTTATATTAAGTCTATTTCCAGTGGCAATCATTGCTTTATTATGGCTCCTGCGACGGGTGGTAATCCGTGAAATTGTTGATAGAGCAATGCAACAACTACAGGGAATGGAAAAATTACAAAATCAGCTTACCACTGTTAAGCAAGAGGCTGAAAATGTTATTCAAGAAGCTAAAAAAATAAATTATGAATTAGAACAGGAAACGGCTGTTTTACAAAAAGAAATTAAAAAGGAACGAGAAAATTTATCTATCCTCACATCTGAACTGGATTTAGCTAAAGCCCAAGTATTAAGTAAATTAGAAACTGAACTCAAAAAATCTCAAGAAAATATAGAAAATTTAGAGTCAAAATTTGCTTCTGGGTTATCTAAGTTAGAGTTGGATGCTCAACAACAAAGAGATATAGCACTGGAAAATCTCGGAAAATTAGCATCTGTCTTGCCAGAGGAACTGTCTAATTTAAAGTTAGATGTACAACAACTGCAAGAACTAGCTGTTGCTGATTTAGAAGTGTCAAAGTCTGAGTTCACATCTCAACTTTCTGGATGGCAGTCTGATACTCAAAAGCAAAAGGAAATAGCTATTGAAAGTTTAACAAAATTACAGTCAGAATTTGCTGAGAAATTATCAGAATTACAGGTAGATGCTCAAAATAAAAAGGAAATTACATTTGAAAATTTAGGAATATTAGATAAAGAATTGAAATTTCAATTATCTGAACTACAGGTAGATGCTCAAGAGCAAAAAAATAAAATTGTTGAGGGTTTAGCAGCATTGCAGTCAGAGTTTGCTTCTCAACTATCGGAATTGCAAGGAGATGCTCAAAAACGCAAAGAGTTAATCGTTGAGAATTTAGAAAAATCTGGTTCTGAATTTACTTCGCAATTTTCAGAATTGCAATGGAATGCTCAACAACAAAAGATTCTCATTTTGGAGAAGTTAGAAAGATTAGAAACTGAGTTTGTCTCTCAACTCTCTGAGTTACAATTGGATGCCCAAGAAAGAAAGGATCTCATCCTTCAAGAACTAACTGAAATTACACCTGAATCCATTCCAGAGGTTGTAAATTTTGAAGTTGAGGAAGAAATACAGCAACTAGAATTCACTGCTGATGAGTATATAAAAGAGGGAGATGCACTGTTTTCTGAAAGGCGTTATGAAGATGCGATCGCAGCTTACAACCAAGCAGTTAAAATCCAAGGGGATGAACCTGTGGCTTGGTTAAAACGAGGTTTAACTTTCGGAAGGTTAAAACGCTATAAAGATGCGATCGCATCCTATGATAAGGCTATTCAGATTCAACCAGATTATCATCAAGCTTGGTGCGATCGCGGTGTTGCTTTTGGGAACTTACAACAGCATCAGCAAGCCTTCTCCTCATTTGATAAAGCTATACAAATCAAGCCTGATGATGCAGTCGCTTGGTTAAATCGCGGTCTTTCCCTAGTAACATTAGAACAATATGAAGAAGCAATAGCATCCTTTGATCAAGCGCTGGAACTCCAACCAAACTCTCCCAAAATCTGGGATAAACGCGGTTATACTTTAGTGATATTGGGACGCGATGATGAAGCGATCGCTAGTTTTGATAAAGCATTAGAAATTAAGCCAGATTATGCCAGTGCCTATTA
>JBBSCU010000204.1:0-10515 GCA_038249935.1 Chroococcales cyanobacterium | reverse complement strand
AGTCATGGCACAATCTCAACCGCCCATTACTCAAGAACAGTTAAAACAAGGTGATGAGTGGGCAAATCAAGCGTTTACAGCGACGAATCAAGGTGATTTTGCTACGGCTGAAACTTATTGGACAAAGATTATTGAGCAATTTCCCACTAATGCGGGGGCGTGGAGTAACCGGGGAAATTCGCGGGTAAGCCAGAATAAATTACCAGAGGCGATCGCAGATTATAACAAAGCCATAGAATTAGCGCCGAATGTCACCGATCCATATTTGAATCGGGGGGCGGCGTTGGAAGGATTGGGAAAATGGTCAGAGGCGATCGCAGATTATAATCATGTACTAGAACTCGATCCTAATGATGCGATGGCGTATAATAATCGCGGTAATGCCACAGCCGGTTTAGGAAAATGGTCAGATGCGATCGCGGACTACAAAAAATCTAATGAATTAGCTCCGAATTTTGCCTTTGCCCGTGCTAACTACGCCCTCGCTCTTTATGAAACAGGTCAAAAAGAGCAAGCAATCCGCGAGATGCGAAATATTGTCCGCAAATATCCCAAGTTTGCCGATATGCGTGCCGCCCTCACAGCTGCATATTGGGTAAATGGAGAACAAGGCGAAGCCGAAAGTAACTGGGTAGCAGCTTATGGACTGGATAGCCGTTATAAGGACATCAACTGGGTAACAAATATCCGCCGTTGGCCTCCCAGCATCGTCACAGCATTAGATAAATTTTTGAAACTCCAGTAAAGGCATTGAATATGACTCATTTTGGTATCATCTGTCCTGGTGCAGCAACCGGCCCCCTCAATACTATGCTTCCCTTGGGGCAGGAACTTCAACGGCGTGGACATCGCGTCACCCTCTTTGGAACACTTGATACTCAATCTAAAGCCCTAGCAGCAGGAATAGAATTCCAATCAATTGGTGAAAAAGATTCTCCCCTTGGCTCAACAGCAGAATCCTTTGCCAAGTTAGGTCAACTGCGGGGATTGGCTGCGTTTCGATACACTATTGAAATGCTAAAGCGTGTTTCATCTGTGACACTCCAAGACGCTCCAGCATTAATTAAAGCAGCAGGTGTAGAAGCTTTGCTAGTAAACCAAAGTTCACTAGAGGGAGGGACAATTGCAGAGTTTCTCAAAATTCCTTTCATCACAGTATGCAGCGCTGTAGTGCTGAATCGAGAACCTAGCATTCCTCCTTTTTTCACAACTTGGAAGTATAGCCCATCTGGGTGGGCACGCTTACGCAACCAAATAGGTTACACCTTACTTAATAGCATCGTCAAACCACTTGAAGATTTGATCAATGAATATCGTCGAGAGTGGAAATTACCACTGTACTCTAGTCTTAAAGATAGCTACTCTCCACTGGCTCAAATAAGTAATGCACCTGCTGAGTTTGAATATCCTAGAGAAGAATTAGCTCCTTGGTTCCATTTCACCGGAAGTTACCATACTTCAGCTAGCCGAATACCTGTGTCTTTCCCTTATGACAAATTGACAGAGAAACCGTTAATTTACGCTTCAATGGGAACATTGCAAAATCGTCTGATTTGGGTATTTCAGACTATTGCTTCAGCTTGTGAAGATTTGGATGCTCAGTTAGTGATTTCTCTGGGAGGTTCTGCTAAACCCGAATCACTGCCAGACTTGCCAGGAAATCCTTTAGTAGTTGAGTATGCGCCTCAATTAGAAGTGCTGGAAAAAGCCACCCTGATGATTACTCATGCGGGAATGAATACAACAATGGAATGTGTCAAAAAAGGAGTGCCAATGGTGGCAATACCAATTACCAATGACCAGCCAGGAGTAGCAGCGCGCATCGCTTGGACAGGAGCAGGTGAGCTTGTCCCCCTAAAGAAACTGAATGTTTCCAGGTTGCAAAATGCGATCAAGCGGGTGTTGACAGAAGAATCTTATAAACAGAATGCGCTCAGATTACAAGCAGCTAATCTCCGTGCTGGGGGAGTAAGTCGAGCCGCTGATATTATTGAGGAGGCTGTTTCTACGGGCAAGCCTGTCTTATCTCATCTTCGCTGAATTGCCCATAATAAAAGAACCTCACCCCACCTATAGCTAAAGCCAAGCTATAGGCTCTCCTCTCCTAGTAGGCTCTACGTGTACACACAAGTCGGATGGCTTTTGATCTCTCCCTACTACCTCCCTTAATCCCTTCTTGTAAAGGCTACCATGTATACACAAATCTTTTAAGATTACTACGTAACATAGGGTAAATTAATTTTTGTAGGTCGATACAACTGAGTTGTAGGTCGATACAACTGAGTTGTAGGTCGATACAACTCAGTTGCAGGTCAAAAGGACTTGTGTGTATACTATTGTCAACTCTAAACTTTTCAAACTAAACTAGAGCTAGTCTGAAGCATGGGCTGATTTTGCTCACGCTTCCCAGTCACCACCATTTGCACACCTCCGGCTGGGCTAAATAGCAAGCCTTTACGCACTGGCTGCACTGGTTTGTTATCAGCCAGTTCCATTTGCCAGTGAGACAGCAGTGTTGTCAACACCAGTTTCATCTCAAACAAAGCAAATGCCATACCAATACAGCGACGGTTCCCGCCACCAAAGGGTAAATATTCAGACGGGGAGAACTGCCTTTCTAGAAAACGCTCTGGCTTAAATTGCTTTGGTTCAGGATATAAATCTTCTCGATGATGGGTCAAATAAATAGAGGGAATTAGTATTGTCCCAGGGCCAAAATTGTATTCCCCAATTTGTAGCGGTGATTTAACCAGTCGATTTAGTGCTGATATCGCCACTGGGTAAAGGCGTAATGTTTCAGAACAGACAGCATTCAAATAAGGCGATCGGAAAATAGCGTTTGCATCTGGTTGTTCACCCAAATTATCTAGTTCTTGCAGCAGTTTTTCCCGCACCTGTGGTAGATGATGAATCCAGTACAGCGCCCATGATAAAGAAGTTGCAGTAGTTTCGTGACCCGCCACTAATAGAGTCATCAGCTCATCACGTAATTCTAGGTCTGTCATCGGCTCTCCTGCTTCATCACGAGTAGCCATCATCAAAGATAGAATATCAGTCCGAGATGCATCGGGTTGTGCTTTGCGTTCTCCAATCTGGGCATAGATGAGTTGATCAATTTGCTGCTTTAAACGTAAGTATTTCCCCCAGTGACTCCACGCTCCTAAATCCTGTCGCATTGCTGGGAAAAGCAGCATAACTGTTCTTAAGATCGGGATTTTGGGATTCAGGATTTCAATCAGGAGTTCCTTGAGTTTCTCGTAACGTAGCCCATCTTCTAGACCAAACACAGCCTTCAAAATTACTTGGAAAGAGATTTCTTGCATTGATGGCAGAACTGCAAAGGTTTCTCCAATCTGCCACTGATTAGTCACTTGCTCGGTGATGTCGCGGATTAATTCACCATAAGCTAGCATTCGTTCCCCATGCAAGGGTGGTGTCAACAGCTTTCGTTGTCGCTGATGAGGCTTTCCTGACAGCGCCAGCAGTGATTGCTGTCCTAATAAAGGCGATCTAATCCCTGCTGACTCACCAGAGTCCAAATATTTTGGATCTGTAGTAAAAATCTGCTGAATCGCTTGAGGGTTGCTGATGAAAACTTGAGGAGGAGAATTTTGTCCGAGCTGAAGGGTGAAGATATCACCATAACGTTTAGCACAGTCTTCTATATATTCCAGAGGGCTTGTTAGCCATTGAAATGTCTGTATCCAGGGGTGAGTTTGAGGGCCGTTAGGCAGTTTAAGTGCAGACATTTGATTAATCCTCCCAATGATTGCAGCAAGATTGTGATCAGCCAGTTATTCATGCACCTGTAGCTTGATTGATCTTAGAACACAGTTCGGGCAGATGAACTGATCAATTCTTGAATCTGCTTTGGAGTTAATTCTTGCACATTACGCAAAACTACTGCTGCTCCTGCTGCTAGCAGTGTCTCACCATAAGCTTCACCACGCGCGGCTGTTTCCTGGACGTGCGGCGGTAAAACCCCTACACCAATCCAAGTGCGAGAAGAATCCCAAGCCTGAGCTTTTTTGACAGTATACATATCTGCGACTGTATCTCCCACATAGGCGATCGCTAATTTTTGCTCAATGCCATTCTCTAACTGACGAACTGTCGCAAAAAGTCCAGTGGGGTCAGGTTTTCCGGGCGCATCTTCCATCGCAATCAACACTGGAGATTGCAAACCCAGGCGTTTTTCTAATACATAGTTAGCGGAAGCACGAGTTGCACCACTAAAAAATCCCCAAGCAATACCAGCTTCAGTAAGTTGCTCTAAATAACTAGGTTGTAATAATAAAGGTTCATTACAGATATACCCCGTGAAATTGTTGGGGTCTAGTCCTCGGTAGCGGGATTGAAAAAAAGCCACGATCGCATTGTAATCTAGTTGCAGTTGTTCGCGGCTTTGTTCTTGGGTTTCAAAGTAGCGGTAAATTAATTCCTGCGATGCTTCCCAATCGTTATTCCACAGGCCTTCGGACTTCAGTTGGTCAATATCTAGTGGTGTTGGACGATGTGCTTGGGTAGTAAAATATTCTACGGTATCTGCGATCGCACGGCGATAGGAACCGCTAACATCGCGCACAACGCCATCAATATCGAAAACAACGATCGCTTTTACAGAAGTTTGTTGAGTCATGGAGTAGCAAGCAAAATGTTAATTTTAGAGGGTACTGTTTTGCGCCTTCTTCATGGAGGGGTAACAGACGTAGGGTGTACGGCGGTGATTTCCCTAGCATAACGGTTAAAATCTTCTACATTAAAAGTCAAGATGTGGGTTAGCCCATGCACCAGCATAGCCGCTGTCAGCCGTGCATCGTGAACATTGACCCCTTTTACCTGATACTGCATGACAAGTCGCTCCCATTCATCGTAAATGCTTGCGGTATCAGTTAAAACATTAAAGAAAGCTTTCAGCCGTCTGATTTCTTCTCCGGCTTCTTCAGGAGTGTGACCAAGCCCATTTTTATTAGTTGGACGGGTATACACGTTCCAAAACTCGATGAGATTCTGCGGTACGATGCAGAGCGTTTCCCCTTGGTTCTGTAGCCAAGAAATTGCATTGGTCGCATCATCGTACATTGGATGGTTAGGGTCTGCGCTCCGTAGCAGGACATTTGTATCGAGCAGATAAGCCACTACAGTCTCTCGTCCTCATACATACTTTCGCGGCTAACCGCATAGTCCGAAAGGGGAGGTGCATCATGGCAGTGACTTGCTGCCCATTCCCGGAAAGCTGTTACCCACTCCTCTGCTGTTGCGGTTTCATAGAAAGGAGGTTCTTGCTGTTTATTTACCAGTTGCCGCAACAGGTTGTCTATATATGGTTTAACCTGCTTTGGAGAAATATTGGTGATGTTTGCCAATACCCGAACTATATTATCTAACTCGTCTTCATGTTGTTCTTGCAAGTTTTGTAGACGCTGATAAATCAAAGAATTCTGAGTACTGCTTTCATAGGTATCTGGATTCATGGGAGTTTTTGGAGCATCCAAGCAAGAGCGTGAGTTTATGACTCCGGCAAAAAATCAGAGTCAAGGACTTGCTCTAGTGTAAAGGGAGATTGTTCAGGGAAGGTTGCGATCGCTAATCCAGTTTCAATCACAGCCAGTCGTCTAGCGGTTTGATAGCTTTCATCGAAAATCTGATCAAAATGAGGCTTTAAGCTCGGACTTTCCTTGAGTGCCTTTTGGACTCGCCTACGGTGTTCCAAAATTGTGTACTGCCAACTTTTTGAACGTCTTTCAGTTTGAATTTGGTATTTGAGCAGATGCATCAGCAACACTTCCAGATTGCTCTCCAATGACCGCTTTTCACTTCTGCCCATCGTTTCGATTTCTTCAATCAGATTATCTAAGTCCAGTTGTGTGAAATTCTTTTGCTTGAGCAGTTTTGCTGTGGTTTGAATCCACAGGTAAAAGTCTTGCTCATATAAATCTGAACTAGATATCGTTTGAGATTTGGGCAGTTGGGCAGTCATAAGCATCTGTAGTTAGCGCCGACTAAACTTTATGCTAGTACACAATGGCAAAAATCAGCCACCCATTTGAAATGTCTAAAACCCTTACAGTATAGGAATTACGTTAGCGAGTCCACGTTCGCTTTTAGCGTCTGTCTGCGACACGCTGCGCGAACGTAAGAGAGCCTCATTACGAATTATGTTGACTCTGGTAAAAATCAGGGTCAAGGGCTTGCTCTGGCGTGAAAGGAGATTCTTCAGGAAAGATAACTACATTCAATTCAGTTTCATCGGCAGCCAAGAGTCTAGCATCGTCATAACACAGCCCGAAAACCTCATCAAAATAGGGCTTCAGGCTAGGACTTTCTTGTAGAGCTTGTCTGAGGCGTTTACGATGCTCCCGAATTGTGGCTCGCCAACTACCAGAGCGCTTCTCGTCGTGATATTTATACTTTAATAGATGCATCAGCACCACTTCCAAATTGCTTCTCAGTGCTTTCTTTTCACTCCTGCCCATTGTTTCAATTTCATCAATCAAATTCTCTAAGTCCAATTCTGTGAGCCGACCTTGCTTGAGCAGTTCTGCCGTGGTTTGAATCCACAGGTAAAAGTCTTGCTGATACAAATCTGAACTAGATGTTGTTTGAGATTGGGGCAGTTGGGCAGTCATAAGCATCTGTATTTAGCGCCGACTACACCTTATGGTAGTCCATCCTCAATTACTGTTTAGTCATTTGGTAAGGTATTGCGTTAGAATAAGCGATCGCTATCATAATTAAGTAATGCCCGGAAATTCCCGGAGGTGTGATTGACCAAGTTTATTTTGAAAATTTTGTGGTTAGACGAGAACGTTGCTCTAGCAGTCGATCAAATTGTCGGCAAAGGCACAAGTCCTTTAACGAAGTACTTTTTCTGGCCCAGAAATGATGCCTGGGAAGAGTTAAAAAAGGAACTCGAAGCCAAACATTGGATTGCTGACTTGGATCGTGTCGAGTTGCTTAACAAAGCGACAGAAGTGATTAACTACTGGCAAGAGGAAGGCAGAAACCGTCCAATGGCGGAAGCTCAATTGAAATTTCCAGAAGTTGCCTTTACAGGTAGCGCCTGATATTACAATATTAGCGATTGTGCTGTTCTACAGGCTGCCACAGTTTGATAGTCTTGTCCTTGCTGCCACTTGCAATTAATTGTGCAACTTGGCTCACAGCAACGGTAGATACTGAGTCTACATGACCAGAGAGAGTAACAATCTCTTCTGCTGTGCTTACCCTCCAGAGTTTAACTGTTTTGTCGCAACTTGCACTCAGGAGGGTTTCGCCATCGGCAGTAAAAGCCACAGCCACCACAGACCAGGAATGGCTTACAAGTGTGTAAATTAACTGACCAGTGTTTACCTCCCATAATTTAATAGTGTTATCATCACTACCCGTCGCCAAAATTTGACCATCAGGACTAAAAGCGACTGTCAAAACCGCCCATGCATGACCTGAAAAGGTGCTTAACAAGCTGTAGCATGGGCGGTTTTTAAATTTTTTATGCAAATCTGCAAATATAGGTATTTGCCACAGGCGAATTGTTCTGTCATAACTAGCGCTGGCTAGAATCTCTCCTTGGGGACTAAACGCCACTGAATTTACCTGTAATTGGTGTCCAGTCATGGTGCAAATTTCTGTGCCAGTATTTACATCCCAGAGTTTGATTGTCTTATCCCAGCTACCACTAGCGAGAATCTGTCCATTTGGACTGAAAGCTACTGATTTTACAGTATGTGAGTGTCCCGAGAGGGTGCAGATTTCTTCTAATGTCTCAATCTGCCACAATTTGATGGTTTTATCGTCGCTAGCAGTTGCCAGAATTTGACCGTTTGGACTGAAGGCGACTGATGTCACAGGTTGGGAATGTCCTGATAAGTTAGCTAGGACTTTTTTGGTGTCTAAATCCCACAATTTAATGTTTTTGTCATCGCCACCACTGGCTAAAGTGTTACCGTCAGGGCTAACGGCAATAGCATTCACACTACTCAATACACCGGAATGTCCACTTAAGGTATGCAAGCATTGCCATAGAGGATTTGGTAATTTAAAATTTTGAGTTTTACATTCGATACCCATTGCTTGCATAACTTCATCAGCTGATTGAAAGCGGCGGCTGATAGCATTTTGCAGCAACTTGTCGAGGATTAGCGCTAGGCGTAGACGCCTTGGGTCTTGTCGCCAGACATCGCTTACTTTAGTGGTAAGATAGTGTCGCCAAGCCCAGCAATCATTAGCAATATCAAATAAATCAAAGGCAGGAATCTGAGTAAGTAAGTAAATGCAAGTTACACCCAGACTGTAAAGGTCACTAGCAAAAACAGCTTTTCCCCTCGTTTGTTCTGGTGCAGCATATTCGGGACTACCAATGCTGGTTTCATTTGTTAGGCAATCGATTTCTGTGACGATTTTCGCAGTGGTAAAATCGATTATGACTAAATCCCCTATCTTGGTAATTGGGGATCTACGGATGATATTTTGGGGTTTAATATCGCGGTGGATTATATTGCGATCGCTAATAAACTGCAAAACTGGCAACAAATCCTCTAAAAGTTGCCAAATCTGAGTCTCATTAAAAGCGCCTTCCTCCTCAACCACCTGAGCTAAATTTGTACCTGCAATAAATTCCTGCACCCAATAAAAGTATCCATCTTCCTGGAAATGTGCTAATAAAGTGCAAATTTGGGGATGCTTGGCTAATTGTTCTAACTGTTGGGCTTTTTGCTGACAGGCTTTAAGTGATTCGTTTTGCAGTGAGAATTGTTGCACTACACAAGGAACTGGGGGAAACTCTCCCTCATCTACAGCGAGGAAGGTTTTGCACAATCTCCCTTCACCAGTCAGCTTGAGTAACCGATAGCGTTCTTTTATCAGCAAAATCCCCTGACACCCACCAGATAGTTTTATTAATTCCTAGCAAATTCTTTGCGCCCCTTTGCGTTTCCCTTTGCGCCCCTTTGCGTTTAAATTTCAACCCTCGATTCGCCACGATTGATAGAAGCTAGCGAAATATCTTCACTAGAAAGCCTGCAAATCTTTTGAAAAGACTAGCAGGCATGGCTTATCATCAATCGGAGCGGCGGGATTCGAACCCACGACCTCCACTACCCCAAAGTGGCGCGCTACCAAGCTGCGCTACGCCCCGGTCAGAACCTCTATTGTATTGCAAAACTCTATTAAAGTCAAGAGTCAAATCTAAAAAACTTTCAGCATTGCCGCAGCTTGCAGTAAATCTGCAACAGCAGAAGCATTCCACTGACCTTCTACACATCGCCCTGTATTTAAGATCAAGCGCAGACTGTAAGCATGAGGATAGCCTTCCACCTCCATCCATAATAAATCGCTTTCAGCTTCACAAGCAATTTTTTCCTCTTCCATCAATTCAGTTGCGAGTTGCTTCATGGTGTCTGCTAACTGCGCTATTAGACGGCAAAAATCATTCAACTCGGCTTCGGTTAACTCAATTGCCCAATCATCTGTACCGACTAAACCTTTAAATTCAAGTACATCGGGATTCCAGCCAATACGCCAGCCAGATCCGCTTTTGACAACACGTTCCATAAAAAAAGACTATTACTTGAGTAATTCAGCACCTCCTCGCTGGGGTGGCTGTGGCGTGGTGGATGTAGTCGGAGTGGGTGTAGTGTTGGGGTTAGGTGATGAGGTATTTCGGGAAGTAGGATTAAATATATTAACTAAGACTTGCACTAAGTCGTTTCGCTGGTTGCGGGTGAGACGTGCGATCGCAGCTCGATCTCCTTCTATCGGATTTTCTCGTAGTGAGTCATTCCCTGGATAGGTAGTATCATACATAATTTCATTCGCACCCAGATAATCAGCTAAAGTCAGCTTCCAATCCAAGCGATAAATTGGGGCACGCCCTTTAATATAAATGTGATATCTAATCAGGCGATTTACCAGGGTGTTGTTTTCAGCAACTTTGCCATTTTCTTTGCTAATATACTTATTTTCCCGTGGGAAATCTGGCAATTGCTGATACACTACCTGCCAAACATTGCCAGGGGTTATTCTTTGAGCATATACCTGAGGCATTGGCGCAGCGATCGCTCTTTGGGTAGTAAATAAATTTGTATCTATTGGTTTGTCAGCCCCTGAACCCAGAACAATTACACTCACTACCATCAAGGCAGTGAGTGTTTGCCAGGGCTTGAGTAGGGATTGAATGAACGATAAATTTTTGCTCATCCTACCTTCTTAAAGCCTTTATTTTAAATTTCACCAATAATTTCTGGCTGAGTCAATTCATCGGACATTTCGATAATTGCCCTTAGCACTGGCTTCATCATCACATCTTCGTTACTTTCAAAGTCTTCATAACGCCGGCGTTTTGCCCGATTTGCCACCTGAACCGTAATTCGGTAACGATTTGAGGCTGCACTAATCAGCTCCTCAGAACGTTGCATGATCTGAGACTGAGTTGTTTCGAACTTAGAACGTTTTAGCATAATCAGTGCATCTTGGGGTCATTCTCCAGTGTAGCAGTACTAATAAATCTACTGCTGT
>JBBSCU010000203.1:0-10682 GCA_038249935.1 Chroococcales cyanobacterium | reverse complement strand
TCAAAATTAGCGATCGCTTCTTGGATAAGTTGCTGGCTTTTTTCTTTCTGCCCCAGTTCTTTCAGGATTTGGGCTTTAAGATAATAAATCTCTGGATTATCGGATGTGGTTTTTATTGCCCGGTTGACATATTCTAATGCCTGTGAATACCGTTTTAAATCCCGATAGGCAAGAGCAATACCCCGCTCCACGAGATACCCAGGAGCAGCATTTTGTTCTAAACGTCCAATTGCCTGATCTGGGCTAGCAAAAGGCAAATTAACAGCCAACAATAAATCCATATAACCTTTGATTAAATTCAGTTCTGGATCGTTGGTAGAAATCGCTTCGGCTTTATCTAAATATTCATATACTTGCCGCAGCCGACCGAAGGCTTGCGGCACACCGTTGACAGCACCCTCCCGTGTGAGAATTACCGCTCCCTCTAAAAAATGACCGACCGCAGTGTATAAATTACCACGTAATGGGTCGCTAGAAATCAGTTTTTGTCCGGTTTCTAGGGTTTTCTGACTGTAGGTGTCTAGTTTAGCCCAATCCTTATTTCCGTATGCTAAAGATGCCTTGAGCGCATAAGCTAGAGGTTCATTAGGCTCTTTGGATAGAGCTTGTTGCAGATAACGCTCTGCTGCTGAATAGTTGCCCTGTTGGAAAATCGCTTTAAAAGCTGCTTCTGTTTGGTCGCCAATTTGATGAGGTTCGCTAGTCCGAAATGGATCGCCAGCTAAGGAAGGATTTACCCAGAGATTAAGTGCGATCGCCCAAGGGGCAACGCCAAAGGCGATCGCAGTGGCAAAAGCAGTCTGAGCAAGGTTAGTAAGGAGAGCAAACCCTACTAATTGAGAAAAAGAAAACCTTTGAGTCATTTTAACCCTCAGAATAAATGCGGTTGAAATAGTTGTATGTGTTTCTTAAAATGCAAAAAATGGTTAAATTTAACTTGCGTCTGCTTCAGCCAAAATTTTCTATAAAGGTTGACTTCAGTAATTTTTCTATGTTCCCAGGCTTGTTGTATCCCTTCTTTAGGAGTGATTCTGCCACAATGGAGAGAACTATAAGCAAAGGCTTCTTCCTGCTAGATTAAGGTATTAACGCAGGAAGTGCGTTATAAATTGTTTCAGAATTTTCCAGTTGCTCTCAGTGTAGTTAATCAGTAAATCGCTGACTTTTTGGTAATCTTAACAAATGCTCTATCTCCGAAATCTAATTTATCACCCCACAGCGTGCCCAACAGCGATTCTTAAATCGATCAACTTGGAATTAGCACCCCAGCAGCTAGGTTTGATTATTGGCCCGAGTGGTTCTGGTAAAAGTACCTTATTAGAAATTTTGTCAGGACTTGCCGAACCCACTACTGGCGGACTCTTCTGGCGGGAACAAGAACTCATGGCCGAACAGCTACAACAATTGGCTGGGTTGGTGTTTCAGTTTCCAGAGCGGCACTTTTGCGGTGGTTCGATTTTAGAAGAATTGCGTTTAGGACATCCTGAGTTAGGGTCAGAACGAGTGAAACAAGCGTTGAGTGAGGTGGGATTAGAGCATTTATCGCTTTCCGCAGCGCCTCATGCTTTGAGTGGCGGTCAGCAACGACGTTTGGCTTTGGCAGTGCAATTGATTCGTCAGCCAAATGTGCTGTTATTGGATGAACCCACAGCTGGGTTAGATTGGTCAATGCGTCGGCAACTGGTAAATTTATTAGCGAAACTAAAACAAGATTGGACACTGTTGGTAGTGACACACGATGCTGGGGATATGTTAGCGATCGCAGACCGTTGCTGGACACTAAACCACGGTGAACTAGAATCAGTTGACCCAAAAACACTAGAAGCCAAAATCAAAGACCCTCTACCGACGGTATAAGAGGGAAGCAGATTAATCATAAATTCCCAATGACAAACTTATTGCCTGAAATGGCAGAAATATGGCAACAAACTCTCAATTGGCAACCAACTATTCAACAGCAAGAGCAATTCCAGAGACTTTACGAATTAATTCTAGAAGGTAATCGCCAACTAAATTTGACTCGCATTACTGACACCCAAGAGTTTTGGGAAAAACATCTCTGGGATTCTCTGCGGGGAATTGCACCACAAGGGCAATTTATCCCATCTCTTCAAGAGGGTAAATCTGTAATTGATATTGGTACAGGTGCGGGTTTTCCCGGCGTTCCAGTGATAATCACTGCACCTAATTACACAATTACTCTGATGGATTCAACCCGGAAAAAAATTACTTTTATCGAAAAAATCTTAACTGATCTTGCCCTGAGCAACGCCAAAACTCTCGTTGGTAGGGCTGAAGAAATCGGTCAGCAGCTTCAGCACCGACAAGCCTATGATATTGTTCTGATCCGTGCTGTTGGGACAGCCTGTGTCTGTGCAGAATATGCTCTACCATTACTCAAACTGGGTGGTTTAGCAATAATTTATCGCGGTAATTGGGCAGAGGATGAAACAACAGCTTTGCAAAATGCTGTGAACCAGTTGGGTGGTGTCATTGAATCAATCGAAAAATTTACAACACCCCTGAGTCACAGCATTCGCCACTGTGTGTATTTGCGTAAGGTAGCCGCCACACCAGTTGAGTTTCCCCGTGCTACTGGTATACCCGCTCAAAAACCTCTTTGACAGGAGCAGCAGGGGAAATTTTTCTTTGTCGCTTTGTTAAGCAAATTTACTTGCTGCTGCAAACCGCTTGTTAATCTCATCCCAATTAATCACATTCCACCAAGCATCTAAATAATCAGCGCGGCGATTCTGGTAATTAAGATAATATGCGTGTTCCCATACGTCATTACCCAGAATGGGATACTTGCCTTCACTGAGGGGACTATCTTGATTAGCTGTAGACGTTATTTCCAGCTTGCCATTTTTGTTACGGACTAGCCAAACCCAACCACTACCAAAACGACCAGCACCAGTTTCGTTAAACTGTTTTTTGAAAGCTGCAAAATTGCCAAAATTTTGATTAATAGCGGAGGCGATATTTCCTGTTGGTTCTCCTCCCCCTTTCGGCTTCATAATTTTCCAAAACATTGAGTGGTTCACATGACCACCGCCATTATTGCGTACTGTTTTGCGAATATCTTCTGGTACTGTGTCAAGTTTCTGCAACAATTCTTCAACAGTTTTGCCTTTAAGTTCGGGGTGTTTATTTAGTGCCGCATTCAGGTTTTTGATATAAGTTGCATGATGTTTATCGTGATGAAACTGCATCGTTTTGGCATCGATGTGTGGTTCTAGTGCTTCGTATGCGTAGGGTAAAGGCGGTAGTTGGATAGCCCCTGTTGTCCTTGGTGTTGTGTCAGCAGTTGCAGTGTTTCCGTCAGGAGAGTTTTCTGCTAATGCACAAGCATCTAACGTAAAAGCACCCGCACCAGCTGTAAGTAAAAACAAGAAATGGCGTCGATTAATAGTCATATAAGTTTTTGCAGCGAATTAATTAAGTCTCTGTTAACAGTTTTTATTTTCTTAGATTCTGGCTACAAATATTCAAAAGAGTGGGGATTGGAGAGTGGGAGACAAGGCAATACGTTCGGTTAAGGTGCATAGTCTTTAAAGATCCCCCTTAGTCCACGCCAGTCACTCATGGGGGAAACCCCCAAGACCGCGCTGGCTCCCCTTAAAAAGGGGGAAATAGAGCCGTTTTTAGCCCCCCTTTTTAAGGGGGTTGGGGGGATCAAGTCTTAACCGAACTGTATTGGGAGACAAGGGGGAAAATAACTAATGCCCCATGCCCCATGCCCTATTTAACCAAAATGCTGAATTATCGCTTCGGCAAATTCAGAACATTTTAAGGGTTCAACAGGCGGTTCTAGTAACCTTGCTAAATCATAGGTGACTTGACTGTTAGCGATCGCATCCGCTAAACCTTTCTTAATTAAGTCTGCGGCTTCTTGCCATCCCAGAAACTCCAGCATCATCACACCAGATAAAATCAGTGAACCGGGATTAATCCGATCTAAACCAGCGTGTTTGGGTGCTGTGCCGTGGGTGGCTTCAAATATGGCACTAGCATCGCCAATATTTGCCCCTGGCCCCATTCCTAAACCACCAACAATTGCAGCAGCAGCATCAGACAAGTAATCGCCGTTCAAGTTCATCGTCGCTAGAATCGAATACTCATCCGGTCGGGTTTGGATTTGTTGAAATATACTGTCAGCAATCCGGTCATTCACCAAAATTTTATCTTTCCATTTGCCATCGCCGTGGGTTGCCCAAATTGAGTTAAGAACTGTTTCAACTTCCTTGACAATTTGCGCTTTTGCATCTGGGGTGAGAGCATCAAACCCAGGATCAATCTGGTGGGCGTTTTCTTCTAAGGAAATATTGGGATTTTTCTCCTTGTTGCTCAAAATCCAAGATTCCCGTTCGGTAACAGTTTCTTGACGAAATTCGCTGGTTGCTAATTCATAACCCCAATCACGGAAAGCGCCTTCGGTGTACTTCATAATGTTGCCCTTATGCACCAAAGTTACTTGTTGCTTATCTTTGGGCAATAGCAAAGCGTGTTTAATGGCACGTCTGACTAGGCGTTGAGAACCAGTTTTGCTGATGGGTTTGATACCAATGCCAGAATCGAGGGGAATTCGTTTTTTCCCATGTTCTGGGGTGGCGGGGATTAGTTCCTCATTGATAATTTTAATCAAGCGATCGCCAATTTCACTACCTTGTCGCCACTCAATACCTAAATAAATATCTTCCGTATTTTCCCGATAAACAATTACATCCAGTTTTTCGGGATTTTTGTGAGGTGAAGGTGTACCTGCGTAGTAACGGCAAGGACGGACGCAGGTATATAAGTCAAAAATTTGCCGCAGTGCCACATTTAAGGAACGAATGCCGCCACCGACTGGGGTGGTCAAAGGCCCTTTAATAGCTACACCATATTCTTCAATTGCTGTGAGAGTATCCTGAGGTAAATACTGATAAGTCCCGTATAAATCACAAGCTTCATCGCCAGCATAAACCTTGAACCAACTAATTTGACGCTGACCCTTGTATGCCTTGGCGATCGCAGCATCTAGCACCTTTTGGGTAGCAGGCCAAATGTCTATACCTGTGCCGTCACCGCGAATAAAGGGGATAATTGGATTGTCCGGTACGATCGCTTCACCATTTTTGAAGGTGATTTTTGCTCCGATTGTGGGGGGGGTAATCTTGTCGTACATAGTTCACACACTCCTGAAAGATAGTCCGCCAGTTAGAAAATCCTGTTTTGGCAACCTGGCAAATTGTGCTGTGTCTTTTGTTCACCAAGTCATGAGGCGCAGATTTTCCCCCTATTCCCCTTGTACATTATTTGGGGATTAAGTGTGGGATTCAGTGAAGCGATCGCAATTTTGTACGATCAAAAATAGTAAACTACTTTTCGCTATCAGTGTTTCGCCTTGGAGAATACTTGATAGTCTACCGTTCTTTCGCTGACCGCTAACACAAGTAATGGCATGACAGACCCAATGATTTTATCAGACCCAGCTAATGACATCGACTCCCTGCGACGCTCGTTAATCGCTGGCTCTGAAAAAGTCCAACAACAAATAATCCTCCAGTTAGCTGAGTTGGGTAATGAGGGATTAGACGTGTTGATGGAATTTTTACTTAAACGACGTGACAATCCGGCGACTTGGGTTGATGGTAAAGCCTACCAAGTCCTCTACAACTCTGATGCACCTCAAGCTAAAGAATTTCTCCTTTCCTGTTTTCCTGAAGGAATTGTACCTCTAAAATCAGAGTGCGGGATTAATTACAATTCTTTGCAACATCTACTAGCTGTTCAAGACTTCCAAGCAGCCGATCTCGTCACTATACAGAAAATGTGTGAACTATCAGGGCTAGGGGCTGTCCAACGCAAATGGTTATATTTTACTGAGGTAGAAAATTCTTCGGCTGTTGACTTGCAAACTATTAACAACCTTTGGTTAGTCTATTCTGAAGGCAAGTTTGGCTTTTCAGTACAGCGAGAAATCTGGTTAAGTTTAGGAAAAAACTGGGATAACTTCTGGCCGAAAATTGGCTGGAAGGAAGGTAACATCTGGACACGATATCCTAACGAGTTTACCTGGGATTTGAGTGCGCCTAGAGGTCATTTACCCCTCTCTAATCAACTTCGGGGGGTGCGAGTCTTTTCTTCTTTACTCTCTCACCCAGCTTGGTCGAAGAATCCAGAAAAATGATTTTGAGCCTACATACAAATAGATTATGATAAATTCCACCAAGCGCGAATTCTACGTCATTATTGAACGGGATGAAGATGGTTACTATGTCGGAGAAGTTCCTCAGTTAAAAGCCTGTTACAGTCAGGGAGAAACAATTGATGAGTTGATGGCTAATATCAAAGAAGTAATCGAACTTTGTTTAGAAACAAAAAATGATGAAAAAATACCAGAATTTATTGGTATTCAAAAGGTAGTGATTTAGTAATTCAATGAAGTTCGAGTGGGACGAAAACAAAGCGGCAATAAATCTTTTAAAACATCGGGTTTCGTTTGAAGAAGCCAAAACTGTTTTCGATGATCCGCTCTATGTTGACTTTTATGATCCAGACCACTCTGATGATGAGGAGCATTACCTTATTATTGGAGAGTCAAATCGGGGACGCTTACTAATCATGTCGTATACGGAAAGAGGAAATTCGATTCGTCTCATTAGTGCAAGAGAAGTGACACCATCTGAGCGAGAAACATATAAAGAAGGGTAAGCCAGAAATGGAAGATGATTTGCGACCAGAGTATGACTTAAAGGATTTAAGAGTCAGAAAGTTCGGCTCTGAACGAAAGAGCTTTGGTAAGACAACAATTCGTTTAGAACCAGATGTTGCAGAGGTTTTTCCTAATGCCGATGCCGTCAATGAGGCTCTAAGATTTCTAATTAGAATTGTGCAGGATAACCAAGCTTCTGCACTTATAAAGCAGCCTCATAGTTCCTCGCAGGGGGCGGATAAAAGCCCCTAGTGGTGAGTTGGAAGTTACTTACCGCAAGATCCCAAACTGAAAATATCAAATTGGATAATGGCAAACGTTCGTCTAGAAGAAATTAAGCGTAGATTTAATAATGTCACCGCTATCGAGGACATTACTTTTGAAATCCCCGATGGCGAGTTTTGGGTTTTAGTGGGGCCATCGGGTTGTGGAAAGTCTACAATTTTGCGAACGATCGCAGGTTTAGAAACTGCTACATCAGGTAAACTTTTTATTGGCGATCGCTTAGTAAATAATATCCCAGCCAGACAACGAGATGTGGCGATGGTATTTCAAAATTACGCCCTCTATCCTCACATGACGGTGGCGCAGAACATTGGCTTTGGTTTGCAAATGCGTCAGGTTGATCGAAAAATCATTCAAGAACGAGTGTTAAATGTGGCGCGATCGCTTTCTCTCGATCATCTGCTAGATCGTAAGCCCAAACAACTTTCTGGGGGACAACAACAACGGGTAGCATTAGGAAGAGCGATCGCTCGTGAACCACAAGTATTTTTACTAGATGAACCTTTATCTAATTTAGATGCCCAATTGCGCGATGATACAAGGGCAGAGTTGAAACAGCTACATCAAGAATTAGGTATTACAACTATTTACGTCACCCATGATCAAGTTGAAGCGATGACTTTGGCTGATAAAATTGTCGTGCTAAATCGCGGACGGATTCAACAAATTGGCGATCCCCAAAGTATTTATGCGCGTCCTGCTAATCAAATGGTGGCAACTTTTTTAGGTAGTCCGCCAATGAATATTCTACCTGCAATTTATCAAAATGATGGCTTTGATGTGAGTGGGCAGTTGTTAGCAATTCCAGCACTTATAAGGGAGAAGTTACATCTGCGTCAAGGACAAAGTTTTGATTTAGGCATTCGTCCAGAGCATATAAAAATCAACACAAACTCAGAACTTAGTACTCACAACTTAGCACTCTTATCAGTTGAAGTAAAAGTGGTGGAACCTTTGGGAAGGGAAACTTTGATTCGTGCTGGTTTACCTGGTTCAACTGTGGTGTTGAATATTCAGGTAGGTGGGGATGTGCGTTTGCGTTTGGGCGATCGCCTTTCTCTACAACTCGATTTAAATCAGTTGTTTGTCTTTGATCCCAAAACTGGGGATAAATTATTACCTCAAGAATGACCAAATAATTATCAATTATTATGACATCAATCCAACCAGTAATTCAGACGTTATACGACCAAGATTATTACCTTTAGCTTAGAACAAGTATTAATCAACTTCGTGCTGGACAGTTTGCATCTGTTGATTTAGAAAACTTAATTGAAGAGTTGGAGAGTATGGGCGGATGTGAGAAGCGAACAATGAAAAGTTTGTTGATTCGATTTCTAGAACATCTGCTGAAACTTAAATACTGGGATGTGGAACGAGAGCTAAATCAAGAGCATTGGAAAGGGGAAACTCTAAGATACGCTAGCTCTAAAGTTTTTAAACTCCGAAATCCTGACAATGAATTGTATGATGTTCTGAGAATTTTAAAACGCCTTAGTTAGTTAGGAATGTGGATTAAATAAAGTGCAAAAGTAGGGTGTGTTAGCGGAGCGTAACGCACCATTCCAAGTTAAATAAGAATTGCACGTTATTAAATTTGCGTTCCTTAGTGATTTCTCCAACCAATTAGTTAGAAAAACTCAGATGGATATTGCTGTGAATGTGCGTCTGCATTTAAGCGATCGCCTTTCTCTACAATTTGATTTAAAAGATCGAAATGATCGAAATGATAGCGACAGCTATAACTACCACAGATATCACTAATTTAACTTAAATTTATATTTAATCAGCAAAAAGGCTTATTGCTTTGTCAAAACTTCATATTCAATAAGCAAAATCAACTTCGACTTACTCAAAATGAGCTTTGACTTACTCAAACCCCAGTTTGCTTACTCATTTTGGTGTTTTTCGCAAGTCAAATGAGCTTTGACTTAAGCAAAATGGCATTTGACTTACTCATTTTAGTGTTTTCCGCAAGCAAAATGAGCTTTGACTTACTCAAACCCCAGTTTGCTTACTCATTTTGGTGTTTTCCGCAAGCAAAATGAGCTTTGACTTACTAAATTCCTTTGTTTGCTTGTTTATTTAAGTAATTCGCGCATTCATTTTGGTGTATCGTTAAGCTAAAGCTAACGATGTCTACGACGGGCGTAGCTGCGGCAATCAGTTAATTCAGCATCTTTCAATATTTTTCAATGTTGTGGCTGTAATTTCACCAATTCCATCGGAGCGATCGCACCATTCTCTGTAATGATCGCTGTAATCAACTCAGCCGGAGTCACATCAAAAGCTGGATTGTAAAAATCTACACCCCCAGGTGTGAGAATGGTATCACCAACTTGATAAATTTCTGTTGGATCGCGTTCTTCAATGGGAATTTTGCTGCCATCAGTTAATTCAAAATCAACGGTGGAAAGGGGTGCAGCCACGAAGAAAGGTATATTATGTGCCTTAGCTGCGATCGCTACACTATATGTACCAATTTTGTTAGCAGTGTCGCCATTAGCAGCAATTCGATCAGCACCTACAACTACAGCATGAATCAAACCCTGTTTCATGCAGTGGGCGGCCATATTATCAGTAATCAATGTAACTGGAATCCCTTCTTGAACACATTCCCAAGTGGTGAGTTTTGCACCTTGTAAACGGGGACGGGTTTCGTCGGCAAATAAACGCTCTAAACGTCCCTCCCTCCAAGCGGAACGCACAACACCCAAGGCTGTACCGTAACCAGCAGTAGCTAATGCCCCAGCGTTACAGTGAGTAAGTAATGTCAGCTTTTCTGGGGTAGTGGGTAATACTGCCAAGCCATTGTCACCAATCGCTTGACAGGTTTGCAAATCTTCAATATTGATTGCTTGGGCTGTTTGGAACAGGGTTTGCTTAATTTCTTCTACTGTTCCCAGCGTTTCGTAGGCGGCTTTGATCATCCGGCTAATTGCCCAGAATAAATTCACCGCCGTTGGCCGAGTAGAACGTAACAACTGGGCGACTTTATCTAAGTGTTGCAAAAATTCGGTGCGATCGCTTGTTTGAATTTCCCTCGCACCAAGATACATTCCATAAGCCGCAGCCACACCAATTGCAGGGGCACCTCGGACAATCATCGTTTTAATCGCCCGCGCCATATCTTCACTGCGATGAATTTCCACAAATGTATATTCATTTGGTAAGCGAGTTTGATCGATTAGTGACACTGAGTTATTGTGCCAAATAACGGGATAAACCTGGTTTGTAGAAGGTGTCATAGAAAAAGGTAGTTAGTGGATAGGCAATATTTTTTACTTTAATGCACCCTAATGATTTCATTTTCAAAACCAAAATTCAATAGTCTGCTCGATTCAAATCTGTCCAAATCAGCGTGGCACAACTTAAGTTAGCCTAACTGAGATTGGCATTACTGAGGTTAGCATAGCTAAAATCAACACCCTGCAAAAAATCTAACTTAAATTCAGATGTTAAAAATCTCTTTCCTTAGCTGCATGGCGTTTGATAATTTCCTGGGCATTCATTATCTTTGAGTAGATTTCACTAACAACAACCATTGTATACAATGAAATCTCTCTAGATTTAACAAGATTTAATCAAGATTTTGTTTTTCTCCCAGCAAATTTAATAATAGTTTTTTAATTTAAAAAATAAATCATATATTATATTTATTTTATTGATAAATAATTTAATATGCAAATACCAATATTTA
>JBBSCU010000202.1:0-10776 GCA_038249935.1 Chroococcales cyanobacterium | reverse complement strand
TCAATCCAAGTTGCGATCGCCCGAAAATAAGGTGCATTATACGGACTTTTTAAGGAAGTCCGAAAATCACTGTCATCTAGTACATATTTTGGTAATCTTGCTAGTGTATAAGCAATTTTTGGTAGATGCAAATAGTAGCGAGTACCTAAAGCCTCATTTGATTGTTTGTCTTCTTCAAACTTTTTCAATGCTTGCTCTTGTATTTGTGCAGTTATGAGCAAGTTACGCACAAAATTACGGGAATAATTAACCCCAATATTTTGCTGCTCTAATCTCTTAACAAATGGTAAAATGCCCAACAAATTTGGCTTGATATCTGGATGCAGATATTGTTTTATTTCATCATCAATTATGTTAATATCTTCCATCCCTAGCCATTCATCCCATTTGAATACCTGACCAAATAAGCCTAAACTATCTCTACCATTTGCTTTAGCTGCCTTTTCAGCTTCACCTGATACATCTGCTGCTTGGTAAAGAGGTGATTTAACATTATCAATGCTAATTCCTGCTGATAGGGTAATATCTGGATTATTTCCTGTGTAAGCGCGGAAGCATTGGTAAACATCAAAAGCAAATTCTACAATTTCATTCCATGCGCCACTGACAAATAAATCATCGCCTCCTGAATAGATAAACAGTAAATTTTTACGCTCACCTGCTGTTAAACATTTTGCATTCTTTAAAACTCCAATATTATTATTTTTACAATTATCTAGAAAATTCTCCTGGCGCTTTTCTGCCAAACTGTTGAGATATACCTTAAAAAAATAACTCATTTGGCGAGAAAGTCCAGCTAGTCTGGGTAAAGTTTGCTTTCCTTTTAAACCTTCGGCAAATATTTGTCCTAGTCGGTCTACATCCATTCGTAAATAGCCTACTCGGTTAATCCCTTCGGCCTCTTGTGCCATTTCACCAGCACGCATAAAGCCTATTGTTCCTTCTATCTTCTCTGATTCTTCTTGACTCTGCTGACCATAATTGCCTAATAACAAGGGGAAAGCATTTCGGAAATTATTGAATTGATAATGTTCTAATGTCCAATCATTTACTAACAAAGCAGTGTCAGAGTCAGGAACTATTTGTTTCCACTTTTGGAAAAGATGATAATAAACCTTTGTTCCTGAAATTTCAAATGAGAGTGTATCCAGTTTGTCTTTTATATCTTCTTTTGGAGAGCGTATAATTACTTTTATTCCAAACATTCGACCCCCTAAGCGAAACATCCTGCAACAGGTTTCACAAGCTAGAGCCGAATTCGGCTCATTAGGATTAAGCTGTTTTAAAATTTTTACATCATCTCTATGGCAGACACCGCAAGGCTCATGACTATCACGCGGTTCGGTAAATTTGCTAATCTGGTTAGCAAATTTACGATATTTATATACACCTAGCTGAGTCGTTGCATCTGACCAATGAGCGGAAAATTTTGCAGTTGCAATGTCTGCGATAGAAAATTTTAAGCAATCAAGTGCAAGAAATACTTTGCCTTCAAATTCATTTAAAAGCCATTCATTAAACTGCTCACGTACTTGCTCTACAGTCTTTTTAGTATTTTCTGTTCCATCTGCCAAAATATATAAGTTTCCACCGCCAGCATAAATTATATTAGTACGTGGAAGCTTTAATCCTATGAGTAATTGCTGTACTACTTCTTCGATAACTAACTCTAAATAAAAGCTCCTTGCTCGTAGCGATTTTAGAGCACCGTCAGATGAAATAGTATAAATAAATTTTTGAATACCTGATAAGTCACCTGCTATTAAACTTAATTCTGTTCCATTGGGATTGTTAGCAATAGCAGCAGCAACAGCAGCAGTAGTTTTGGCTATATCCACTAGAGCAACATCAGATTCACCAAAGCTTAGAAATGAACCGAATTTTTCTAAAATTAAAGTGAGTAAAGAAAGGTTTTGCCAGTCATCATTATTCAAATGATCTATAGCTGATTGAATTTCTTTTTTCAGATTGCTGAAATCAGTTGCCGCTTCTAATTGAGGATAGGGAATAGTAGGCTCATGATTTTCAATAGCTTTTGGTTGCCAATAATATTGTTTATCTTGACCTTTATCTAATTTCACATGGTCAAATAACAAACGTAGAGCTTTCAGTTCGTGCTGATCAGTCCAAGACAAAATTTGCTTGGCTTTCGTAACAATATTATCGTCAGTTAAGCCAGGACATTTATTAGCTAACTGTGGATCAGCCCATTTTGCCAACAAGGTAACGCCTTGTTGGGCTATTTGCAAGGCAGCATTGAAGGTCGCCGAGGTTTGTATCATGGGACACCTGTATTAAATTGTTTGTGAAGTTCTAGCGATCACTTTAGTTTTTCTTAGCTGTGTGTAATTATATTCTGTGCTGGAAGTAGGGTCTTCCAAGAAACCTTAACTGGTTTAGCGCGATCGCTAAATAATTTGATACCTGAAATTGTCAGAATCCTAACAAACTGGAAAAGCCACCAGTGAAGCCAGGGTAATAAATTACTCTGGCTTCATCATGTACTGGTACACTTTGCTACTTAATTGTAAGAGTTTATAAGGCGCTTTCCCATCTCGATGCATTGACATCATCGCTTGCTTCAAACCGTCCCTTAAATAAGACTTTCCTGAATGGGGAGAGCCGCAAAGAACAACTTTGATTGGTGATTGTTGCATATAAAGCTTTAATCAACTAAGTCACCCAAGCTGTATGCTGGATTATGGGTAATGCAGACAACATACTTGCCTAACTTGGGGTCAAAAAATGCGATCGCCCCGTAAAGATGCCCTACCTTATGTGCCAATACAAAGGCTACAGGCACAGACACTGGCCCATTAATCTTGAGTAATACCCCTCCTGCTAGCTCTCCTGTTTTGCTCATCTCATCGAGACGTGCCGCCGCATCTTTGACAATTTGGTTGTTTTGTGCTGGGTCAGCAAATCCGATTTTTAACACCTCACCTTCAAAGGCGATTTTGTAAGTAGTCATTTTTTTTACATATCAAGGAATGGCTCTATCATACAGGTAACTGGAAGAAGATACTTCCAAAAATAGATCAAATCTGTGAACATCATCTAATTCTGATACCATTTTCTGTAATTTCCTGCTTGCTAAAAAATTAGTTGAATGGAAATTAAGCACTTAAATATTAAGGAGGAGTTAAATGGGACTGAGCGACGGACTTTTGAACCCGACCAAAAAGGCTATGGTCATAGATGACTGCTGCAACATGATAGATAGACAGCTTGCGTCCAAGTCAGGTATAAGCGGTATGGCTCTTAAAACTACCTTCGCCGCCCTGAAGGGTGTCAAGCCAGGATACATCCCTTATGTTGTCGAGCAGATCCTGCCGCAGTGCTTGAAAGCTCTTGATCCCATTTGGAGTGAAGGCGTGCAGAAGGGCGACCCAGTTGGACATCTCATTGCGAATTCCTCAGACACGGCAGACGGATTGTTGAGTGTTACTGATGCAAGGGCAAAAAACGTGAAACGCCAAATCGTGCGAAGTACTTATGAAAAACTTCGCGGTTCAGCCAAAAAACACGTAGAGGAAGCAGTACCAGATTTAGCTAAGGTAATTGATAAGTACACAAAGACCTGAACAAAAAAGGAAGGATTAGGGACGAACGTGTGCCTTTGTTTGCGGCTTCGGGAGTAGGCATACGCGGCAGCTAAGGGTGAGGCGAAACATACGCCTCCACTCAATATTAGGGACTTCCAAATAAAAAATATCCAATGCATCTTTTCACTAAGCTAAAGCTAAAACCCAGTTCTGCGGTGGTAAAGCTGAAAACATTATTACTTAGCATTCTGGAAACTAAAGTGCTTCGTTTTATCAAGAGAATCCCTGATTTTTTATTTGTTTAGATGTAGCTTCCATAAAGTCGATAAAAACTTGTATTAGCTTATGAATTCCTTCACTACCTCCTGCTATTAAACCTCCTGTTAGCAACCCATCTAAACAACGGAAAATAACTATTTGTATTGGATTACTAAAATCAATAACTACAAGTGGCTCAATTGAACGAATACCTATTGCACTTATTAACAGACCGAATAAAAGGGATGTCCATAAAGCAATTGTTCGGGTATCAGATTTGTAAGCTGATCTTTGGCGCTCCTTTTCATTTAAATCATCAATTTCTGGCTGGAATATTTTTAAGTGTTCTGTTTTATTTTGGGTAAAATTGTGGATAATTTGCTGTTCTAAACTCATTCCTTCAGGCGGTAGTCCACTGACTTGATTGGTTTCTAAAGAAAATAGTTGATTTTGTTTCTGTTGCACTTCTATAAGGTTTATTTTTTCCGATATTAGAGCCTTTTGTTGCTGTATATTAATATCTAATTGCTCGACAAATGGGCTTCGCCAAGTAGTTATAAAAACTTCTAAAGAACGCTCTAATAATAAAGAAATAAACAATGGCAATGTGAGTAACTGTATAATATCATTCAACCCAAATGGTTTTAAAACAAATGGTTTAGATGATAACCAAGTTGACAAAGTTACTACTAAAAAACTAATAATAATTAACAAAATAAATAAAGGAGATTCTGGAGAAAGCTTTGGCAAAGTATTTATACTCCTGTTTGGCATCACAATATTTAACACAGCCTTAAGGTGAAAACTACACCTGCTGAGTAACTTAACAACGTTAATTTGATAGAACAGTAAATAATTTATTACCCGACCCTTTTTTTTCGGAATGCGATAGGCTATGCTCTGCTTCAAGAGCAATGTCTACGACGGGCGTAGCTGCCGCACTTTGGGGTATAATTCAGATGGTTCGTGATACTACACTATCAGCCCGATGTCCGCGCCAAGCAATAGCTATAGCAGCGCTCTTTAGTTGTCTTAGTAGAATTTTAGTCTTGGCGAAAGGGGGCGACGCTAGACAAGATGAGCAAGCGGCAGCCATAGCACTGATTAAAACAAACCCACTAAGTAAGTGGGCGTGAATGATTAAAGATTTGTAATAAGGCTTTAGCCCTCTCCATAGTGTGAGAGGCTAAATCCTGAAGTAGCCTAATCTTAAGTTGCATTGAGTTGTAGAAAAAATTTCAGTTGGGTTAAGCGAAATGCAACCCAACAATATCTATTGCAAAATCCTACACCTTACCTCAAGCCACTTCCCGCAGTTGTGACGGCAAACTGACTTCTGGAAATGAAAGCGAGAGTTGTTCGGCTTGAGGTATCGCAGCTTGTTGTAAAACTTGAACTTCAATATTCACACTCACCAAATAACTGCCTGTATCTGCACCAACTGCTTCGGCAATTAATTTGGCAATGTCTGGGCGTTTGGCAGTCAGTGGGTCGCGTAAAATGCACCGATCCCATTCATGCTTGGCAGTCGGATTGAGGTTGAGAATGTAATGCTTCATCATCGGACTAACCCTTAAATCCATCTTCCAGAAGGTTTTCACAAAGTTGTTACGCATTTGGCTAGGCTTTGTGGACGCTATCTACATTATAGTACATTTGTACTTAATTGGGCGATTGGGGCATTAGTTATTCTCCCTCTGCTTCCTCACTGCCTATTTCTAATTAGCTTTGCCGTTACCCTGCGATCGCCATCTTTGAGCAAGTTTAGTGTATGAGTAGTATGTATCAACAAAACATTCAAGATTTAGTAATCCTACACAGCTTACACTAGCAATTGACTCAAAAGTTCTTGGAGAAAGTAGATATGCAAACCAAGCAGCTCGGCAATTCGGAACTTCACATTACCCCAATCGGCTTTGGAGCCTGGGCAATCGGTGGATCTGGGTGGGCTTTTGGTTGGGGAACGCAGGATGACCAGGAATCGATCGCAGCGATCAATCGCGCTCTTGAGCTTGGCGTTAATTGGATTGACACCGCAGCTATTTATGGTCTGGGGCATTCGGAGGAGATTGTTGCTAAGGCGCTCAAAGGTCAATCTAATCGCCCCTACATTTTCACTAAATGCTCACTGCTCTGGGATGAAAAGCGCAAAATTGGTAACAGTCTCAAGGCGGATTCGGTGCGGCGGGAAGTTGAAGCTAGTTTGCGCCGACTCGACATTGAAACCATTGATCTCTACCAAATTCACTGGCCTAACCCTGACTCAGAAATTGAAGAAGGCTGGACAACTCTTGCCAAACTTAAAGATGAAGGTAAGGTTCGCTATATTGGGGTTTCAAACTTCAATGTCGAACAGTTGCAACGTGCCCAGGAGATTGCACCAGTTACCTCATTGCAACCGCCTTATTCACTGGTTAAGCCTAATGTCGAAAACGAAATTCTGCCTTTCTGTCAGGAAAATAACATCGGTGTGATTGTGTATTCACCTATGCAATCTGGCTTGCTTACAGGAAAGATGACACTTGAGCGGGTTGCTAATTTACCTGATGATGATTGGCGCAAAAACAGCGGTGAATTTCAGGAGCCACGTCTATCTCGTAACCTGAAGCTAGTCGAAGTGTTGCAGCACATTGGTCAACAACACGATCGCACACCGGGTGAAGTGGCGATCGCTTGGACTTTAAACAATCCGGCGGTGACGGCGGCGATCGTGGGCGGACGCAATCCTAAACAGGTGGAAGGAATTATCGGCGCGAGTGAATTTCGCCTCAATCAGCAGGAGCTAGATCAGATTGGCGGTTTTCTGCGCGAGAATCCCTAAAAGAGGGCTTGCGTAAACTTTCAATGGTAGCGATCGCGTGTTTCGCTACCTGATCAATTTCCTCTAAAGTATTAAATCTGCCAATACCAAACCGGATTGAAGCATAAGCTAGCTGTTCTGAATGTCCCAATGCTGTGAGAACATGGGAGGGTGCAGTAGTTGCAGACGAGCAAGCAGATCCAGAAGAAACCGCCATTACTGGCTGCAATCCTAGCAAAAGTGCGGCTCCATCCACCCCCTCAACGCTGATATTCAAGTTTCCCGCTAGCCGTTCTTGAGGATGTCCGTTGAGATGAATTCCTTCTACTTGCGAAAGCTGTGACCACAATCTTTGCCTTAGCTGAGTTAGTCGTTGGGTTTCTGTGGCTTGTTCTGCCAAAGCGATTTCTACAGCTTTGCCAAAGCCGACAATTTGCGGCGTATACAATGTACCAGAACGCATCCCCCGTTCATGTCCGCCGCCGTGCTGCTGGGGAGCCAGATGCACTCTGGGGTTACGTCTGCGGACATATAGCGCCCCAATACCCTTTGGTCCATATACTTTGTGTGCGGTTAGCGACATTAGGTCAATTTTCATCGCTTGCACATCTAGAGGAATTTTACCAATAGCTTGGGCTGCATCGGTGTGAAAAATGATATTTTGTTCATGGCACATTTCCCCAATTTCTGCCAAAGGCTGCAACACACCAATTTCGTTATTTGCAGCCATCACCGATACCAAAATCGTCTCAGGACGGAAAGCTTTTTTTAACTCAGTTAAATCAATCAATCCATCTTTTTGGACAGGAAGAATAGTAATATCAAAACCGAGACTTTTTAAATAATTACAAGGATCAATAACTGCACTATGTTCAGTTGCAACAGTAATAATATGCTGACCTTTTTTAAAATAAGCTTCCGCAACACCTTTAATGGCTAAATTATTTGCTTCTGTTGCACCACTCGTAAAAACAATTTCTTCTGGTGTGGCGTTGATTGCTGCTGCTAAAATCTCTCGCGTTTGTTTGACGGCAGCTTCCCCTTCCCAGCCGTAAATATGACTGATACTAGATGGGTTCCCAAAGTGTTCTGTGAAGTAGGGGAGCATTGCTGCTAGCACCCGTTCATCTACGGCTGTAGTAGCGTGACAATCAAGGTATATAGGACGAATAGACATAATTATTAACTCAAAATTTGACTCAATTTTTTTAATACACTTAGAACCTGATACAATTCACTTTTTCTCTTCAACATCGTAAATTCATCAGACAATGCATACTTTGGTGTATTTTGTTTAGTCAGTTTTATAAAAATGAAATTACTACCATTTGTTACTAATCCAAAAGCGGGCTTGTCTTGATTAGGATTAGCCAACATATAAACAAGTGCTTGAGGTATGGCTTCTAAAAGAGAAAAGCTAGACCTTTTAGATTCAATTACTAACAACCAGAATTTTTCTTGAATGACTAAAATATCAATTCTACCTCTAATAATTTCTCCTTCATCCTCCGCAGAAATTTCTATTGATTGTTCGCCTCTCATATAAAAAGGCTCATCATAAAATCCAGCTAAATTGAGTAAAGGAGATAAAACTACTAATTTCACCGTTTCTTCTGACAAAGGAGGATATTTAACTAAACGGAGAAAATGAAGTTTTATTCTGTCTAAATCTGGCTTTTCTAAATCTGTAGTTCCCGGTAAATTCTCAAACCATTCTGGGAAGAATGCCTCATCTTCGGCTAGCTGTAAACTAAATCTTTCTTCCAAATAGGCAATCCCGATATTTTGTGCTTGGATAAATTGAACCATAATTTATTTAAAAGATGCAATATAATTATTATGACACTGTTCCAGTATTAACCTAGATAGGAATAGCAAAGATAATTAACTTAAAACTCGACCTAAATTTTTTAAAATATTCAAAACTTTATATAATTCATTCTCGCGTCTATATAAAGTGAATCTATCAGATAAAGCATACATTGGTTTGTCTTGTTTTATCAACTTCATAAATTGGAAATCTTCTCCATTCATTACTAAAGAATATGCAGGATTTTCAGGGTGAGGATTTGCCAGCATATAAGTCAGTGCTTGAGGAATCGCCTTTGCCAAGGAAAAACTAGACCTCTTAGATTCAATAATTAGTAACCATAGCTGATTTTGAAGAACTAAGACATCAATTTTGCCTTTGATAATTTCTTTAGTCTCTTCTGTGTTTACTTCATTATCAATGATAACTTCTTCGCTAATTTCTACACTCTCTTCTGTAGTGATGTAAAAAGGATGACGATAAAAATCAGCTAAATCTAGCAATGGAGATAATACTACCAATTTTACTGCTTCTTCTAAAAGAGGATCATTTTCAAGCACATTGAGATAGTTGTTTTTAACTCTGTCTAAGGATTGCTTTTCTAATTCGGAAATTTCAGGTATGTAGTCAAACCACTCTGTAAAAAATTGCTCATCTTCAGATTTATATAGAGCAAATTTTTCCTTTAAGTAGGCGAGAGTGACATTTTGGGTTTGGATAACTTTAACCATATTGGCTTCAACTGGATTGGCTTCAACTAGTGGGAAGTCTAATTTCTTACTTCAATGATAGCATTGACAGTTTCCAGATTAGTTTCACGGGCAGAGTAAAATTTTTCTATTATATCAACTTACTTTTTTTGTGTAAAAATACTTCCTAGTTGATTTCTTGAGTACTTGGAAGTAAAAAACAAATATTATTACTGACAAGGTTATGTAGACCAATGCATAATAAATATTGGTATAAAATAAGATGATAAATGGAATGAAAGTAGTCGCAATTGCAAAAACCATTATAAAAGCAGCAAAAGTAGTTCTATAGCTTTCAATTAGTTTGGTTTCTTTTTCAATATTCAAATTAAAAACCCTGGAATCATCTACTTCATTTAACTCTTTTCTAATTTCTTCCTCATAGCCCTGAAGATTATCTGCAAAGAAAATAATGAAAGATTGCTTAATTAGATTCCAGAATCCAATGATTGCAACAACTAGTAATAAACTTAGAAAACCTAAAAATAGAATTCCACTGCGATCAATCTTTGGATTTGCTAAGACGATTACATCTACAATTGGTTTCCAAAGGGCTATAGTTGCACCGATTACTCCCATTAACTTCAAATCTTCAAAGGCACTCTTGATATATTCTTCAGCTTTCTCACTTAATCGCACATACTCTTTATAGAGATACTCTAATCTTGAATTAGAATCCATAGGAACATCCTAGACGAAGTTGATTCAATTCTATAGATTCAAATGGTTGATCGCAAGGTTATAGCAATAAAAGATACAGGGGCAACTACTCTTTCATATAGCTACTAATTCCCGTAATTTAGTTAAAACTGCCAGAGCATGACCTTTGGTTTTCACATTCGGCCAAGCATAGACAATAACTTTATCAGGTGAAATTAGGAAAGTTGAGCGAGTAACACCCATATATTCTTTGCCCATAAATTTTTTCAATTGCCAAGCGCCGTAGGCTTCTGTCAAAATATGTTCTGGGTCACTTAAAAGGGTGATTGACAAGTTATGTTTGCTGATAAATTTGCAATGGGACTTACTCGAATCTGGACTCACACCTAATATTTTTGCTCCCAGTGCGCTGAAGTCTTGATAGAACTCGGTGAAATCTATCGCTTCGGTGGTACAGCCAGGGGTGTCATCTTTGGGGTAGAAGTAGAGGACAATCCACTGACTGCTGAGGTCGTCGAGAGTGACTAAATTGCCATTTTGGTCAGGTGTGGAGAAATCTGGCGCTGGTTGTCCGACTTGGGGAATGTTGCTCATGATGGTGGTGTTAGAGATTGCTGTAGCTACGCTAGTCGTAGATATCGCTTTAGAATTTTACATAGATTGGGTATTGAGCGATCGCACTTAGTACAGCTTTGCATTAATTCGTAGCGTTTTTAAACGCAAAGGAACGCTGAGGAGCGCAAAGTTTTTTAAGAGGATTCGCTACGAACTTGCGAAATTCTGCACTCAAGAAAGTGGATTAAATAACTTGCAATTCTGAGTGTTGTTGAGGTTTAGAAGTATAATTCTACTGTAGCAAAAAATCATCAAAGAAAATCTTCATTGTTTCTTTAAAACCCTCAGCAACTATGCAACGCGAATTTACTAACCGCGATGAGTTGATAGCCTACCTCC
>JBBSCU010000201.1:0-10792 GCA_038249935.1 Chroococcales cyanobacterium | reverse complement strand
CTGCTGAGTGTTGCATCTCGCTATGGCAAAAATAGTGATGAGTACGGGATGGCTGGTGGAACACGCAAGTCAGATTATCGACGGAAAGCACGCCCAGTAGTCAACCAAACGGTGAAACTTGCAGAGTGATTGTCTAAATAAACATTGATTTGGCTCAAATCATATTCTGCCACAAGTTGCTGTCTCATACTATTTCACACAAACCCTGATACATATAGATTTCTCGTAGGGGCACAGCATGCTGTGCCCCTACCAACGTATACTTTACTTTGGATATATTGATTGTATCTGAAGCGATCGCTTTTACCCCAATGTCAAAATTCCTGCGGGAAAATCTGCCAATAGTCGTTTTGTCTCTAACCAACGCACACCCAAGAGAATGTCTTGCAGTTCATCTCCCCCCAACACTGAAATGATAAACTCTTCTTCATCTAAAAGTATAGTTCCCTGATACAAGTTAAACTGTGCTTCTCCTCTCGCCGTCCGCATATCTTCTCTTTGACTTTCCCGTAACCATCCCAAGCTCAGAGCATCTTGATTATCAATTGCTAGAGCGCCAGTAAATCCTGTATCTAGCAGCGCTTGGACTGGGATAATATCACCATTAGCAGCAATCAAACCAATTTCAAAAATTAACTCGCCTTGACTGTTAAATTCGCCGAAAATCATATTTTGCCACAGGCTCCAGTCTCATTGATTCGCATCATTAGACGCAAAGTATCACCAAATTGATTACGAGCTTTTTGTCTAGCAACATCTTCGTTTGGATCGATAAAATAGTCGCCACTATCAGGCTCAATGACGATGAACCAGTTGTAGTGATCTTTAATTAACTCTGGTTGAACTCGTTCAAATACTACTCGACAACGTTGATAAAATACTTCGTCTTCAGCTTTCCGTCGGGCTTTTTCTTCCGATGATAGCTGGCGTTCTGGAAATACTCTTCCTCTACGTGGCGTGTGATTAGAAGATAGTTGTGTCATATTATTTATTATCTTCTGGATATATTGATTGTATCTGAAGCGATCGCCTGGAATTTTAACCACTAAAAATAAAAGCGATCGCTCTTTAGTTTAAAGGTGCGATCGCTAATTTTTATATTACACAATCTAGCTTAAGCAGCAACAGGTTCTAACAATTCGATATTAGAAAAGACAAATTCTTGAATAGATATTTGTCCTTCTGTCTCGGTGCGAATTTCTCGCCGATTCAGGATGAAATAATCCCCAACTTTTTCGTACTCATCGGTAAATTCGCTTCTACCACCCTTTTGTTCCCCGGTTTTGGGGTCATGGTACACAGAGTCATAAGTGTAGGACAAGTAACCTTCTCCAGTGTCATGACTGGTGAAGGTGTCAATTGTGACGTAAGTACCATGAATTAAACGGTGAACATGGCATACTTCATTATTGCGGACTTTGTATTTATCGCCCTCAGCCTTACCACCCATTAAAAGCTCAACCGCACCAGTTTCGTCAGTTTTACCATAGTTAAACGTATTAGCGCTGTGGGTGTCTTCAAAACTGCGGCGGACGCGGTGAATTGCTATCTCCCATGTTTGGCCATGAATTGCTTGCTTTGCTGATTCATCATTTACATCCAAAACTTCCGCTTTCAGGTTAGCGTTGACGATAACTTTGCCTGTAAACACTTGATCATCTTGCTTAAAAGTAATATTTGCGGTATAACCGGGAAAATTTTTGTCCCAAGTATAGCGGTTCTCATAAGCAGCCCGGAAAAGTTCCTGAGCAGAGAGTTGTGTAACTGTCATGTGCTTCTCCTAGTCGCTACTGTAATTAGCGTTTTAGTTTTCTTGGTATTAGCATAGAAGTAATTGTTGAGGCTTGGATAGTCCCCAACTGGGTACACTTATGGCTAATTCTCTCCACGCCGTGTTTCATGCGATCGCTAATGTCCGAAATGAGCAAGAATTAAGACTAGCTCTCATGGATAAAATTGGCGAGCATTTTGGCGTTCAAAATTGGGGTATCTATCTCTTAAATGAGCAGCCAACGGCTGATATTGATGTTCAAGGCATTCCCGCAGTCTGCTTAGAGAGCAATCCAGTCGGGCGCTATGTGGTTGAGCGTCATGCTCCCGCTCATGAGCAGTTATTATTATCACCAGCAGACTGGAAGAATTTTTGTTCGCGTTCTGACCACGAACACGTAATGACTGGGCCAATTGTTTGCGATGGTCGTCTTGTCGGAACTTTTAATTTAGCCCGCGACAGGGGAAATCCTGCTTTTAATGGCAACGATTTAGCTGACTTGAGTGCCTTATGCATTCATTTGTCAGCAAAAATGGCAACCCTGCGGGCAAAACCCCAAATATCCACTTCCCTGTTAGTAAATCCTTTAACAGCGCGTGAGTTAGAAATTGCCAAATTAGTGGCGCAGGGTTTAACGAACACGGAAATTGGAGAAAAACTTTGGATTACACAAAATTCTGTCAAACAAGCTCTAAAGAGGATGTTTCGGAAATTGAAAGTTTCAGCGCGCGCGGAAATGGTGGCCAAGCTGCAAGATATGCAAGTTTCATAATCTGTTGTAGGAGCCATTCATGAATTACCCCTACAGCGCGGGTTTGTTTACCATCAAAGAATGATTCTTGAAACAATCGTGTTGTCAGCTACAGTTATCTCTCAGGATTGTGGGCAATAATCTTGGATAAATAACTAGAAATGCAGCTTTACCTGTAAAAGATGCTGCCGTTTCATGAAACCCCGAATTATTGTTTGTGGCTTAGGACTTACCGGATATAAAACCTTTCGTTTGCTGAGACAACAGGGAGCGTTCGTTGTTGGCATTCATCACCAATCTATCCCTGGTGAAACCGCAGGAGATGTGATTGTTGGGGATTTACAAGCAGCTACTACCCTAATAGCAGCAGGAATCGAGCGGGCACATACTTTAGTAATCGCTGGATCTGACGATGCTCTAAATTTGTCAATTATGATGCAAGGGCGGGTGCTGAATCCGCAGATTCGGATTATCAACCGCTTTTATAATACAAATTTGGGTGAGCGCCTGGATCAAACTTTAGCAGATCACTTGAGTATGAGTGTTGTAGGTTTGGCAGCACCAGTATTCACCTTTGCAGCACTGGGAAATAAAGCAATCGGGCAAATTAAATTATTTCAGCAAACTTGGCCAATCCATGAAGAATACATTGATGAAAATCATCCGTGGAATGGTCAAAAGTTGAGGGATTTGTGGGAAGATCGATCACGGATACTGATTTATTATCTACCAGTAGAAGGTGAGATAGATTTGGTATCAGCTGTCATATCTGGACAAAAGATCAAAGTAGGCGATCGCTTAATTATTGGCACTCAACCCCGCATCCATTCCCCCCGCAGATCATTGATTAGAAAACTGCTGAAAGTCCTCACCAATTTTAGCCAGTTTCAGCAACACGGGCGCTCGGTAGTGGTAGGCGCTATTGTACTATTGGCAGTTATTGCGATCGCTACACTCACCTATATGTCGGCTGAGTTGAGTTTGTCTCCTGTTGATGCTCTATATTTTTCTGTAGGCATGATTACCGGAGCAGGTGGTAATGACAAAGTAGTAGAAAATGCTCCCAACAGTATTAAGTTATTTACCGTTGTGATGATGCTAGTTGGAGCGGTGGTAATTGGTATTTGGTATGCAATGCTTACCGATTTTGTCCTGGGAAGCCGCTTTAAGCAATTTTGGGATGCAGCTCGAATTCCCCAGCGATCGCACTATATTGTCTGTGGTTTGAGTGGTATTGGGCTGAGAATTGTCCAGCAACTCCACGCCAGCGGACACGAAGTTGTAGTAGTTGAACCTGACTCCAATAACAAATATATTAATACCGCCCGCGAGCTAGGTATTCCTGTAATTCAGGGCGATGCTAGCTTCCGCACAATCCTCAAAGCCAGCAATATAAATTCTGCCGCCGCCGTGCTTGCTGTTACTAACAACGATGCTACCAATCTGGAAATTGCCCTCAAAGCTAAAGGCTTGACCCCCAGCATTCCGGTGATTGTTCATTATGCTGATCCCGATTTTGCTGGCATAGCGCAACAGCTATTTGACTTCGAGGCTGTACTGAGTCCGGCTGAACTCGCAGCCCCAGCTTTTGCCGCCGCCGCACTTGGGGGACGAATCCTTGGTAATGGCATCACAGCCGATAGTCTTTGGGTAGCTTTTGCAACTGTGATTACAACTTCACACGCCTTTTGCGGTCATTGGGTGAAAGATGTGGCCATGTCCGCTGACTGTGTACCTTTATATGTAGAAACGAATCACCAAACCCTACACGGCTGGGATTTATTAGAAACCAACCTCAGCGCCGGGGATATTTTATATATGACAATGCCAGCGACGCGGCTATATCAATTGTGGCGTGACGAGCAAGTTTGTGAAGCACACGCTTAATTAACGTGAATTCGACAGTTATACCATTTCACTTTAATAATGTTACAAATGCGTGGGTAAGGGTTTAGCATTGCTCATTGGTGTCAACTTAACGTGAAAGCTTACTCTGATAAGAAGAGTGAAAATTTTTCCATGTACCGCCTAGCTTTTCGATCCCCCCTTAAAAAAGGGGGGAACTAGAATCTTGTGCCCCCTTTTTAACGGGGTTGGGGGATCTCTTCTGCGTAAGTCCTATCTAAAAACAAAATCAACTTGTCTCAGCTGTAAAATACAAGTATGGAGACAGTAGTAGATTAAACCTAAGCAAAAGTAATCCTTAAAAATGCCAAGGTAATTTTCTGCTTGTCTTGTTTTGCGTTTGATAAAAAACCAAGTTATCCCAGAATATGAGGGTGGAGCCAACAGTGACTAGTATTGAAAATTACAACTTCTCTTTTTCAGGAGAAGCAACAATTCCACAGGCTCCTCCTGAATTTAAATCGGGTTTCATCGGCATTGTTGGTCGCCCAAATGTCGGTAAATCTACCTTGATGAATCAATTGGTAGGACAAAAGATTGCCATCACATCACCGATAGCCCAAACTACACGTAACCGTTTGCGCGGTATTTTAACTACACCAGAGGCACAGTTAATTTTTGTAGATACGCCAGGAATTCATAAACCCCATCATCAATTGGGCGAAGTGTTGGTGCAGAATGCCAAAATTGCCATTGAATCGGTAGATGTAATACTGTTTGTGGTAGATGGAGCCGTGGCTTGTGGATCAGGCGATCGCTTCATTGCCGATTTGCTGGGTCGCAGCAAAACACCGGTGATTATGGGTTTGAACAAAATCGACCAACAACCCTCAGATTCCCAGTATTTAGATGATAGTTATGCCCAAATGGCCAAGTCCCATGAATGGAAAGTTGTAAAATTTTCTGCCATGACTAGTGCCGGATTACCAGAACTTCAAGAATTATTAATTGAACATTTAGAAATTGGGCCTTTCTACTATCCTCCAGACTTGGTTACTGACCAGCCAGAACGCTTTATTATGGGCGAATTGATCCGAGAACAAATTTTATTATTGACTCGTGAAGAAGTACCCCATTCAGTAGCGATCGCCATTGACCTAGTAGAAGAAGCTCCCAGCATTACCCGTATACTTGCTACCATCAACGTCGAGCGCGATTCCCAAAAAGGTATACTCATTGGCAAAGGTGGAGCGATGCTCAAAGCAGTTGGTAGTGCAGCCCGCGAACAAATCCAAAAGTTAATCGCTGGCAAAGTTTACCTAGAATTGTTTGTTAAAGTCCAACCAAAATGGCGACAGTCGCGGGTAAGTTTAGCAGAGTTAGGCTATCGCGTGGAAGAATAATAATTGGTCATTTGTCATTAGTCATTAGTCATTGGCAAAGCAAAAAAAGCAAAGGACAAATGACTAATGACTCTTAATAAATAAATAAAAATGTCTTTAGATACTCGCTATTCATTAAATTTACCCGCCAATGCTCCGCCGTTGCGGGTGTTAATTGTCGAAGATGATCCGATGATGCAACTGGGATTAGAGCAATCGTTAATGGCTCATCCTCAGTTGGAGATTGTTGGACAAGCTGAAGATGGCTATTTGGGAGTTCAAGCAGCACTGCAACTCAAACCTGATTTGGTGGTTATGGATATTGGCTTACCGCGATTGGATGGTATTGCAGCGACACAGCAAATTAAGGCGGCGCTACCAGCAACTCATGTGGTGATGCTGACATCTCATCAAACGGAGACAGAAATTATTGCTGCACTATCTAGCGGTGCAGATGCCTATTGCATCAAAGGTGCAAGTGTGGAACGATTGTTGAGTGCGATCGCGGCCGCAGTTGATGGTGCAGTCTATCTCGATCCGCAGATTGCGCGGCGAGTAATTGACAATCTGAAACCGCCTTCACCCACCACCAACACCGCCAACTTATCTGGGCGCGAGTTAGAAGTATTGAAACTCATGGTAGACGGGCTGAGTAATCCAGAGATTGCCCAAAAACTCTATCTCAGTCCTAACACCATTAAAACTCACGTCCGAGGGATTATGAATAAATTAGCAGTAGACGATCGCGTGCAAGCAGCAGTTGTGGCATTGCGTTCAGGTTTGGTTTGATTATCTGTAAATTAAATATCAAACAAATGCAGCCAAATACAGAGACAAACCTTAGCCAAAGTAAGAATACTGGTGCATCCAAACTTAACAACGAATTCCTCACCTTCTGCCCCACAAGCCGCGAAGAATGGCGGAAATGGTTAGAGAAAAACCATCGCACCTGTTTCGGTGTATGGCTGATCTACTACAAAGTAAAAAGTGGTAAACCAAGTGTTCAATATAGCGAAGCGGTAAAAGAAGCCTTATGCTTTGGTTGGATTGATAGTAAAGTCAAATCCTTAGATGAAGAACGTTATATGCAGATATTTACACCTCGAAAACCGAAAAGCGTGTGGTCAAAATTAAATAAACAATATATTGCAGAACTCATAGAACAAGATTTGATGACTACAGTTGGTGTGGAGAAAATTGAAGCGGCAAAACAAGATAGATCGTGGAATACCTTAGATGCGATCGAAGCATTAATTATTCCTTCAGATTTAAAACAAGCATTAGAAGCAAATAAAACTGCCAAAGATTATTTTGAGGCATTTAGCAACTCATCTAAAAAGAATATCCTTTTTTGGATTGACAGTGCTAAACGTCCAGAGACAAGGTTGAAGAGAATTGAACAAACTGTTAATTCAGCAGTGCAGAATAAAAGCCCATTAGTACGCTTGTAGGTTTATTCCCGGCTCGTCTACGTGCCTACTTTAGTGAAGACGAATAATATATATCACCGCTTAAAAAACATAGCAAACCGCTCAACCAAAACACAATTTTTGGCTTTTAAGTCCGCACGAATTTTTAATCCCATTTACAAGTAGAGGCGTACATATATTATATTGCTACCAAAGGATGTGAGACTTTCAAACTCAGGGATGATGAATAATTAGCAATTAAATTGACAAAATCACACTATCAAGAGTGATATTAAGTTATGGACAGCGATGTCTAACGACAAGCCGCTGCGAGTCTACGCAAAGGATAAGGGGCATGATTAAATCTTGGATGGTGATTGGGGGTGTGGCTTTTTTAGTTGCCCTGGCAGCTAACGTGATTAAGCCTAGCGATCGCCTGTGGTTCAAACGCTTACAACGACCGAGATGGCTAACTTTTGAGGGCGCGATTCCAATTATCTGGACTGTAATATTTATTTGCGGTGCTTGGTCGGCTTATATTGTCTGGGAAAAAAATCCAGGAAGCACCTCAACCTGGTTAATCATGGGTTTATATCTGCTGTTAGAAATTATTACAATTGCCTATACACCTGTAATGTTTAAGCTTCATAGTCTGAAGGCGGGTACAATTATCGGTGGCACAGGTTTTATCATTAGTGCTTTATTGATACTTGCAGTTTTAGGTTTTTCTGGTTGGGCAGCACTATTACTAGTTCCTTATTTGCTCTGGAGTCCCATTGGTACTTATACCACTTGGCAGATGGCTAGTCTCAATCCTCAAGATGTCTAAAGTAATTCGTAATTTTCGCCTCCGGCGAGTATTAACATTACATCTTGCAATAGCTGACGGTGAACATGATACTTTTGTGCTTTTGTGCGATCGCTATTGGCATAATAATCGGGATGCGATCGCTTCTGAAATATAGTGCATTATTTATTTGTTTACTAATGATCTGTCTGGGTTAGGCATAGCGATCGCACGTTTTTGGGAAATGCCTACTTGATAAAATAGGTGATCAGTTTGCGATCGCTGGAATTGTGATAAATCCGGTTAATGGGTTTGATTTTAGCCGCATAACGCATCTATGCAAGGCGGCCATAATATGCTGTGACAGAATTCGCTGGATTGGATTGATTATTCAGCCAAGCCCACATTTGATCGCCAACAGAACAATGCCACCACTCTCTGGGATTGCGTTGAAAGCCGGCTTTTAACATGACACTTCGCAACAACTGACGGTGAGCATGATAGTTTTGCTCTTCTGAGCGATCGCTATTAGCATAATAATCGGGATGCGATCGCTCTGACATTTCATCAATCGGCGAACCCATATTCACTATTTCCCCTGCATCATCCACCAGCGTCACATCCACCGCCGCCCCCGTACTGTGAGGAGGCGGAGTTTTTTCATCCCAACTTGGTACAGCCCAAATTTCATAAACTGCTTCCCAAATCTCTTGGCGTTGGTTTAGTGATAACTCCACTTCAGTCAGTCCCCTATCGTGCACTGCTTGGGCGAAGCTGTAATCTACCATAAACTGCTGAACTGCGATCGGGCGATAAGCATCAAAGATTTGAATCCGCCACTTAGGATGCAAAATATTAAGATAACTTTGCGCTTGAATCAAACTTTCAACCACCCTTGGACGGAGATAATAAGGAGAGCGATCGCCATAAGGTGCATCCAACTTCTCGTAAGGATGAGGAGATTCCACCGCAAACAATTCTAAAGGAATCTTTATTAGCGGTTCACCACACTCAAAAATCGGAATCTGATGATAAGCCCTCATCTTCTACCTTTGCGTGAGCCTTTCATATTCTTTATAAATGTAACAGATTGATAGAACACCATTAGATAAAGAGCGATCGCCCATATATGAAAGTTGATGAACGTGCTTAGGTATACCTCCCTCAGATATAGTTATTGGTTTTTATTCCCCCTTTAAACGTCAATTTACTTCTTACGCTGTTGAGTGACAAACTGGGTTTCTTCTCAGGGGGAACGCATCTTTTCAAAAATGCTCAATCAAAACCAAACACCTTTATTAAACGCCTTAAAAGCCAATGCAGTGCGCCCTCATGCTCCCTTTTACACGCCAGGACATAAGCGAGGCGCGGGTATTGCTCAACCCTTGGCTGATTTACTTGGTACAAAAGTCTTTCGCGCTGACTTAACAGAATTAGCAGATTTAGATAATCTCTTTGCACCCCAAGGCGTTATTCAAGAAGCACAACAACTAGCGGCTGAGGTATTTGGCGCATCACAAACATGGTTCCTTGTCAATGGTTCTACCTGCGGTGTGGAAGCGGCAATTCTCGCTACCTGTGGCATGGGTGATAAAATCATTTTGCCTCGCAATGTACATTCTTCTGCGATCGCTGGTTTAATTCTCTCCGGTGCAATCCCAATTTTTCTTAATCCTGAATACGATGCAGTTTTAGATATTGCCCACAGCATCACGCCCGATGCTGTACAATCTGCACTCCAACAGCATCCCGACGCTAAAGCGGTGTTTATAGTTTACCCAACATATTACGGCGTTTGTGGAAATTTAAGTGCGATCGCCAACATTACACATCAATATAATATCCCTCTACTGGTAGACGAGGCACACGGCGCACACTTCGCCTTTCATCCTGAATTACCCACTCCAGCTTTAGCCGCAGGTGCCGATTTAACTGTACAATCCATCCACAAAGTACTCGGTGCGATGACACAAGCATCAATGCTGCACGTTCAAGGTAATAGGATAGATGGCGATCGCATCAGTAAAGCTTTGCAGCTTGTACAATCTACCAGTCCTAGTTATTTACTTTTAGCTTCTTTAGATGCAGCGCGTCAGCAAATGGCACTCCACGGAAAAATGCTGATGTCTCGCACCTTGCAACTTGCTGATGAAGCTAGAACGCGAATCAACCAAATTCCTAAATTATCTGTCTTACAAATTCTTAGCCCCCCTTTTGAAGGGGGGTTGGGGGGATCTCCCGGCTTTGTGGCTTTAGATAAAACCCGACTAACTGTAACTGTTTCTGGTTTAGGCTTAACCGGATTTGAAGCAGATGAAATTCTCGATGAAAAATTTGCTGTCACTGCTGAATTCGCCTCACTGCAACATCTCACCTTTATCATTAGTTTGGGCAACACTCCAGCCGATATTGAGCAATTAGTGCAAAGTTTTACCACCCTTGCCAAAGAATATCGCCAAACTAACTTGACTCTTAACAACCATATCTGGCAGAATCTCATGAGTACAGTGAGTCATGCTTTACATTTTTCTCCCCGTGAAGCCTTCTTTGCTGTCAGTGAAACATTGCCTGTCGCACAAACAAGCGATACTCTTTCCGAGTCGCTGCACGAACGCATTTGTGCCGAAATCGTCTGTCCCTATCCCCCAGGAATTCCCGTATTAATGCCGGGAGAAGTCATCACCAAACCCGTCCTTGACTATCTGCAACAAATCCAAGCGATGGGAGGATTTATTAGTGGCTGCAATGACACAAGCTTCAAAACTTTGAAAGTGGTGAAGATTTGATTTTTCTCCCCCTAATAACAAATTAAAAAAAGAATGCGATAAATCGAGACGCGATAAATCG
>JBBSCU010000200.1:0-10868 GCA_038249935.1 Chroococcales cyanobacterium | reverse complement strand
TTTCGTCTCCCAAGAATTACGGGCGGCGGAAGACCCAGAGTTTGAAACTTTCTATACCAAAAACATTTTGCTGAATGAGGGTATCCGCGCTTGGATGGCTCCTCAAGATCAACCCCACGAACAATTTGTATTCCCTGAGGAAGTTCTACCTCGCGGTAACGCTCTCTAATATTAAAAGCCAACCATAACCTAAATAGGGTTGTGGTTGGCGAGAATTGACACCACCCAGATTAAATAATTTCTTGCTATGAACCAAGAAGGTGTTAATCTTCCCCATTCTCCAGTAATCTCTTGCCTTTTAGTGGGAGATTTTTTTATGTATATGGTTAACCTCTCTAAATTTATGTGTTATATTAGATAAAGATTATAAGCACAGAGCAAAATGCTCTTTTGAAACTAAGACCGCTTAGGCAACAAGGAGGTGATGCCCATGATAGAAAGTAGTATAACCATGGGTCATCAGGTTGCAGTTAGCCGGCTGTGCGCCGGGGCTGTTCTCTAAAAGTCAGCCTTAGTCATCTTGAGAGACTAAGTAAGCTCAAGTAGCTAGGCAAGCTCGGAGTTCCTTCCGGCAGTCTGGTTGCAACCTGAAGACCCGCTAGACCGCTCTAATTTAGATCATCTGATCTAAATTAGAGCGGATAGTTGTTTATAGGTGATTTTGTTTTATCAATGGTTAGTTTTGAAAACTTAGATAACGATGCCTACGGGGCAAAGCCAACGCATTAAAGTTTTTTAAAAAAAATATATTGCATCAAACCTTGGTAACTGTCCAGATGTGAGCAATAGCGTCTATCTACCAAGTCTGATTTCATGCATACACGCATTATGCCTCAACTCATACTCTCATACTTTCTGTGTGGAGAACAAAACGGATTTGGCTTTTTAAGATGCAAGATGTAACAAATATATGAAAAATAGGAGTTTTTTGATATGGCACAACTATTAACTGAAGCGGAAATTCAAGAACGAGCAAAGGTTCTGTCAGGTTGGACTGTTGAAGACTCGAAGTTGCAAATCAGCCGCACATTCAAGAATTTTATCCAAGCAATAGAGTTTGTCAATAAGCTGGTAGAACCGGCTGAGTCAGCAGGACATCATCCAGATATAGAGATTTCGTATAACAAAGTGAAGATTACACTTACAACACATGATGCAGGTGGGCTGACACAGAAGGACTTTGATTTAGCTGAGAAGATTTCCCAAATCAACTAAGTGATTTACTCTGACATCTTGTACTAGTACACAAACAAAACCAGCGTAGGCGGGTTTTAAATTCTTGGAGTCCGGTGGCTCAGAACTTCCCCCTATCGAACATACTACGCGAACGGGGCAGAATTCGTTTGTATAGGCGCGAATTCCATTCGTCAGGTATGTTTGCAAAATCGAGATGCTTCCGGTGAAGAGTGCTTTATCCGATAATTATTGAGTAGGGATTAGCGAATGCCCTAAACCATACTCCCTGCTTAGATATTCAGATAACTATGTATGACAGTTACTAAGGCGATCGCTTCAATCTTGCCATCTAAATTAAATGTTTTATAATCTTAGGATATAAAGCTATGTTTTTGTATAAGTTAATCAAATAGTTCTTTAACCTTGAGTTAATCGTTTATTAGCTTTACAACAACTAAAATTGTAGTATAGGGCGCTATCCCTCATCGACAGGTTTCGATAAGATGTCGCATTTTTGAAAATTAGGTGCAACGAAGAGAATTATCCAAACAAGGTGTGAGGAGTAAAAAAAGATGTCTAATCTATTGTGGAAATCCTTAGTGGTTAGCCCAGCAGTTTTGGGAGCAACATTGTTAATTTCGACAACAGCAATTGCTTCACCAAACACAACCACTGAAGTATTATCAGCCGAGCAACCTGCTGTAACTGAAGTTGCCCAACAGCCAGAAATATTGGCTCAAACAACGATAGATCAAGTTAATCGCTACAGTAACGAAGGCAACCAAAATAACTCTCAGTCTCAAGTAACATCGGTTTCTCAGTTTTCCGACGTACAACCTACCGACTGGGCATTCCAAGCATTGCAGTCTTTAGTTGAGCGCTATGGTTGTATTGCAGGTTATCCCAATGCGACTTATCGCGGTAATCGTGCCTTGACTCGTTATGAATTTGCCGCTGGTTTGAATGCCTGTTTGGATCGGGTTAACGAATTGATTGCTACAGCAACAGCTGACTTAGTGACCAAACAAGATTTAGCTACCTTACAGCGGTTACAAGAAGAATTTTCCGCAGAATTGTCAACCCTACGCGGTCGCGTTGATTCCTTAGAAGCGCGGACTGCTGAATTGGAAGCTAATCAGTTCTCCACTACCACCAAACTCGTCGGTGAAGCTATTTTTGCCGTCAGTGATGTTTTTGGCGGTGACACTGGTGATAACAATAATACTGTGTTCCAAGATCGGGTACGTTTAGATTTGCAAACCAGCTTCACGGGTAGAGATATTTTGCATACTCGTCTCGCAGCAGGGAATGCAAGAGCCTTTACACAATCTGATAACCTTGGTAATCAGATCGGTACTGCTGAAGGCACACAAACATTTCAAGTTGGTGCTGGCGATGGTAACAACAGTGTCAAGATAGATCGTTTGACCTATCAAGCTCCCATAGGCCCAGCCCAAGTTTACCTTGCAGCTAGTGGCGGACGACATAGCCATTATGCAGCTGTCAATAACCCTTACTTTTTCGATAAAACTGACGGTGGTAATGGTGCATTGTCTACCTTTGCTTCTGAAAGTCCCATCTATCGTATTGGTGGCGGTGCAGGTATAGCGCTCAATCTACCCCTTGGTAAAGGTGGTGGCATCCTGGGAAATAGCTCAATCACTGCGGGTTACTTGGCATCAGAAGCTAATAATCCCGGTGTTAGTGCAGGTCTGACCAACGGCGACTATGCAGCTCTTGGACAGTTGAACTTTAGTGTAGGCGATCGCGTGGCTTTAGCTGCTACCTACGTCCACGGATATAGCGCAGGTGGTTCTTTATTCAACTCTGGTTCCACGTCAAACCCAGAGATTGTTGCAGTAGGTACTGGACAAGCTAACACTTTATTAGGTGCAGGTGCTAGCAACTCCTACGGTGTGTCGGCTGCATTTAGACCCAGCGACAAGCTGTCAGTTAGTGGCTTCGTCTCTTATCATGATGTCACCGGCTTTGGTGTAGGTGATGATTATGAAGCCTGGAGCTATGGTCTTGGAGTAGCCTTACCTGATTTTGGTAAAAAGGGTAACGTATTAGGTATTTTTGCTGGTGCAGAACCCTATTCCTTTAACCGACCAGGTTTTGGCGGTAATAATGATATACCCTATCACTTTGAAGGCTTCTACAAGTATCGTGTGTCGGATAACATCTCTGTAACTCCTGGTGTAATCTGGTTGACTTCACCTGGTCAGAGCAGCGATAACGATGATGCGATTATTGGTACGCTCAGAACAACTTTCACCTTCTAGAGTGTTGACTATTTACCGACAATTTTGAGTTTTATTCCTCCCCGCCATCAGGCGGGGCTTTTTTGTCAGTAACAGCAATAAATAAACCCCAGTAGTTAACCGGAGTATAATAGAAAAGTCAGGGTACAGACGCGATTAATCGCGTCTGTACCCTGACTCCTTCCTAACTTATTGCTGCTTGTGGAAATATCGTGTAAATCTGAATACGCAATTCTGGCCTTACTAGAGATGGCCACCCATTACGAAAGCGGCGAACCGCAGCAAATTAGACAAATTGCAGCCCAACAAAACATACCCGATCGCTATTTGGAACAGCTATTAGCAACCTTGAGGCGTGGAGGTATAGTTAAGAGTCAGCGCGGATCAAAAGGTGGCTATCTGTTAACGCGAGAACCTCGGAAAATCATCCTTTTTGAGATTTTGGAATGTTTAGAAGGGTTAGAGGTGCGAACGTGTGAAGGAGACATTAATTCCAAAAGGGTAGACAGTTCTCTCATAGAAGAAATTGGGCAAGAAGCAAGTCGCGCCGCAAATTCAGTGTTACAAAAATATACGCTCCAGGATCTCTGTGAAAAACGAGATTCCCGGCGGCAGTCGGATATTATGTACTACATTTAGTCAAGAGTCAATTGTCATTAGTTCAGTTGTGAATTGTCTAATGACCAAGGATTAATAACTAATAACTAAGGACTAAATTATGCGAATTGCTCGTAACATTACAGAACTGGTTGGTCGTACACCCCTGGTGCAGTTGAACCGTATTCCCCAAACGGAAGGATGTGTTGCTGACATTGTGGTGAAACTGGAAAGTATGAACCCATCGGCATCAGTCAAAGACCGGATTGGGGTGAGTATGATTAACGCTGCCGAAGAGGAGGGGCTAATTACTCCTGGGAAGACAGTGTTAGTAGAACCCACCTCTGGGAACACAGGAATTGCCCTAGCAATGGTAGCAGCAGCTAAAGGTTATCGGTTAATTTTGACAATGCCAGAGACGATGAGTGGAGAGCGACGAGCAATGTTGCGGGCTTATGGAGCAGAACTGGAACTAACACCAGGAATGGAAGGCATGAGTGGGGCGATTGGGCGGGCACAGCAGATAGTTGATAGTACACCAAATACTTATATGTTGCAGCAGTTCCGCAATCCAGCTAATGCAAAAGTGCATCGGGAAAATACAGCCATTGAAATCTGGGAAGATACCGATGGACAAGTAGATATGATTGTGGCAGGAGTGGGTACAGGTGGTACGATCACTGGTATAGCAGAAGTGATAAAAGCACGCAAGCCTAGTTGTAAGGCGATCGCTGTTGAACCAGCCAATAGCCCAGTTTTATCTGGGGGATCACCAGGTTCTCACAAAATTCAGGGAATTGGGGCTGGGTTTATTCCTCAAGTCCTAAAGATAAAATTGATTGATGAAGTGATTACCGTCACCGATGAAGAAGCGATCGCTTATGGTCGGCGTTTGGCAAGAGAAGAAGGGTTACTATCTGGCATTTCCAGTGGAGCAGCTTTATGTGCAGCCATTCGTGTTGCTCAACGTCAAGAAAATAAGGGACGTTTAATTGTGGTGATTCAGCCCAGTTTTGGTGAGAGGTATTTGAGTACACCGTTGTTCCAAGACCTGGAGGCAAGGGTAGCCGCTAGCGTTAGTTAACGATACATTGAATTAATGATCAATTCTAAGCACGTTTCTAACCACTACGAAACGCTCAAAGTTAGTCCAAGTGCCAGCCAGACGGAGATTAAGCTTGCTTATCGCCGCTTGGTTAAGTTGTTTCATCCTGACAGTAATGAGGAAACAGCCGATCACGAGCAGATTATTCGCATCAATGCAGCTTATGAGGTTTTAGGTGACAACCAAAATCGCCGTAATTATGACCAACAACTGCAAGATGACTCCCAAAAATTAAATAGCGATCGCCAACAGCGTACAGCATCAGCGCAAAAGCATTACCAGACAAGACGAAAAACAGGACGGGAAGTTGACGAGCAAGTTGAAGAATGGCTGCGCCAAGTTTACCAACCAGTAAATCGCTTGCTTTGTAGCATTCTTTATTCCCTAGAAGAACAAATGGAGCAATTAGCGGCTGATCCTTTTGATGATGAGTTGTTAGATGAATTTCAGGAATACTTAAAAACCTGTAAAGATGACCTCAAGCAAGCACAAATTACTTTTCGCTCCTTACCGAATCCCCGCAGTTTAGCAAGAACGGCGGCTCACCTATATTACAGCCTCGATCAAGTAGCAGATGGACTCGATGAGTTGGCTTATTTTCCTTTAAGCTACGATGAGCGTTATTTGCACACAGGTCATGAACTATTCCGCATAGCTACGAGATTACACTGTGAGGCGCAAGCGTCTGTAAATAGTCATTAGTCATTGGTCATTAGTCAAATAACAAATGACTAATGACTAATGACAAAGAAATTAGTTTATCCTGGAAGCAGAGAAAGATTAAGAAATTTTAAATTCTGCTCCTAGTGTACTCATGCAATGTATTGTTAATCGCCGCGCCCAGTTTTCGGCAAGTCATCGCTATTGGTTGCCCGAACTGAGTGAAGCCGAAAATATTGAGAACTTTGGTGCTTGTTCTAAATTTCCAGGACACGGGCATAACTATGTCTTATTTATCTCCATAGCCGGAGAATTAGACAAGTATGGCATGGTGCTGAACTTGTCTGATGTGAAACAGGTAATTAAACGGGAAGTTACCAGTCAATTAGACTTTTCTTATCTCAACGATGTGTGGACAGAATTTCAAGAAACTCTGCCCACTACTGAGAATATTGCACGGATTATCTGGCAACGGCTAGCACCCCATTTGCCTCTAGTCCGTGTGCAGTTGTTTGAACATCCTGAACTTTGGGCAGATTATATGGGAAACGCAATGGAAGCCTATCTCACCATCAGTACTCACTTTAGCGCCGCTCATCGGCTAGCTCATCCTAAACTCAGTAACGAAGAGAACACTGAGATTTATGGTAAGTGCGCTCGTCCCAACGGTCACGGACACAATTATCATCTAGAAGTCACTGTCAAAGGGGAAATTGACCCACGCACTGGCATGATTGTCGATTTAGGTGCTTTAAATCAAGTCGTGGAAGATTATGTGTTAGAGCCTTTCGATCACACCTTTTTAAACAAAGACATTTCTTACTTTGCCGAAGTTGTACCCACTGCTGAGAATATCGCACTTTACATTAGTAATTTACTGCGATCGCCTATTCAGGAATTGGGAGCTAAACTTTACAAAGTGAAACTGATTGAAAGTCCTAATAACTCCTGCGAAATCTACTGTACTGAGTCAGAATCAGAGTCAGTCAGTGCAGCCGTGAATCAGCCAGTATTAGCACGAGTTTAGGCAATTGAAAATCTAGGCATAGGACATAACGCCATGTTCAATTTTCTTTCAAACCTAACCCCCAACCCCTTCCCTACGAGGGAAGGGGAGCAAGAATCAAAGCCTCTCTCCCTGTGGGGGAGAGGTTTGGAGAGGGGTTCTAAGAATAAGTTGCACATCGCTTGACATAGGGAATTTATATCATCCCAATGCCCAATGCCCTAACTAAAAAAGTTTACTAACTAAGCAGATGAAACCAGGTAACAAAGGACTTGTCGATTCATCTTGGCTAAATAAAGTAATTGCTAGCTTTAATGCAGCTTGCTCACGACGATAAACCTCAACTTTCTTCTCGATAAAATCGCAAATCCAATATTCCTGCACCCCTTGTACCGAGTAAAGCTTTAGCTTTGTTTCCTTGTCGCGTTTCTCGTTTTTTTCGCCGGGAGATAAAACTTCTACTACTAACTCTGGTGCACCCGTGAGGTGTCCAGCTGCATCTAGCAAGTGTTTTAAGCGTTCGTGACTTGCCCATACCACATCAGGGATCACATTGTCAGAATCAGAGAAAATAATTCCAGGTGCGTAGGCGTAGCCCGCCGCAGGCATCGCAGCTTTACCCAGACCAGTTTCATCTGACCAAATCTTGAGAACTGTAGCAATATTGACACAGCTTGTTTGATGATCCCAGTTAGGTGCTTTAGTCACAAATAGCTCTCCATCAATAATCTCATAGCGATTTCTGCGATCGCTAGCAAAGAACTCTAGATCAACAGTCGTCCAACGCACTGGAGTCGTTTGCATAGAAACCCCCTAGCATTTTCCTAAATTATATTTTAAAAATACCGACGACGGGCGGAATGTCGCAAATAACGATAAATGCCCCAGGCTAAAACTCCAAAAAAGAGATTTAGCAAAAGCCGAGTAAGTATAAACCACAAAATATCACTGTCAAACAGCTTCGACGGATTCAAAGGACTAATTTTCCTGGCTAAAAGAAATAGCCCAAAAATAGCATTTCCACCCAGCACGAGAGCAAATAGTACTAAAGTCCTTTGCAGGTAACGACGCTGGGGTGTACGGTTTGAAATCAGGGTAATTACAGGTTTACCTTGCACTTTTCGCAGTAATTGTTCCAGTCGCCAAAACATCCACAATAGAAACGGAAATAAACCATAAGTAAGGAAACGTAGGGGTATTGAGTAACGTCCAGCACTAGATAGGACATTAACTAGGGCATGACAGATTACAGAATTTAGCCAAGCCCGAAAAATGAACTTTCTGTCTCGATTTAACCGAGTGTGGGAGGAAATATAAATTCCTAAAGCATACCCCCAAGGAGCAGAAAACATGGCGTGGACTGGCGTGCCGATAATCCGGTCAAGAATTGATGCGGTATCGTGGAAAAGGTAAATCCAGTTCTCTTCGGCAGTGAATCCCAGGGCAACGGCTATGGTGAACAGGAAAACGGTAGACTTAAATAATCTATACCTGCGTTGTAGATAGCAAGTTGGCACAACAACTGCTGCCAATTTGCAGCCTTCTTCAATTGAACCCACTTCCACAAGCTGGCGCAAGGCTATACCAGGAAGCGATCGCTTAATCTGATGCCAGTCTACAAAAGAGTTGGCTACGATTTCAAAAATCCATTCGAGGCTAAGGGCTAAGATACCAGATATTGCCCCGATGATAAAGAACATCAGTAAATATAACAGAGGTGGAGCGAATGGCACCCGGTAATAGTAGTAGCCTAGCAGCAGCAACGGTGGTGTTGCTGCCCACAGTAGTAGAGAAAAATCAACCACTCACCTGAGCGATCGCTGTACGATGACGGTGGCTATTGTTAGTAATAATAGGAGTTTGGAAACCCGCTTCAACAATAGCTTGCTCAATATCCAAAGCGAAATATTCATCTAAATACGGTTCAGTACTTTTGAGCAACGTCAAAATGTAAGCTGGCATTTTCTGGAAAACTTCAGATTTGGGATTCATGTCCATAATTGCCAAGTATCCACCCGGACGCAGCACACGCCGCATTTCAGCTAAAATCTGTCGGGTTGCTGATTGTGGTAGTTCGTGGCACATCAGGAAAATGGAGACTAAATCAAAAGATGCATCTGGTAGTCCAGTAGCTTCCGCTTGGGCATGAAGCCAGTTTATTTTAATTTGACGTTGTTGGGCGCGGTAATTGGCAACAGCTAAAAAGTTGGGAGATAAGTCCAAGCCGGTAATTTTAGCTTGAGAATAAACTGCTTGTAGGGCAAAACTACTCAAGCCAACGCTACACCCAACATCTAATATATCTTGCGGCTCGTTGGGGATTTGACTTTTTAGGATATTGTGGTAACTTTGGCGCAGCATGGGATCACCCTGCGCTTGAGCGCCCTGCCAAATCTTAGCGTGGACAGCGTAGGCAGCAGGTTCTACCTCAAATGCGGCTTGCCAACTGAGATTTCCGGTTTCGTAGGCATGAAATGAAGTGAGGTAGTAATCGGGGTAGGAAAGCTGAGGATTTTCTACTTGAGCTAGATCAGCCTTCCAATCACGCGCTTGTAGTGTTTCGACTTCTTGCGTCCAAGGCACACCAATTTTCTCGGCACGTTTAATCATCATTTGTCTAGCTTGATGCTTGGCTAGGTTGGCTAAAGGCTGGATTGCCAGTATGCCATTCACCAAGCGAGAAGCTAAACCAAGATTAGTGTTTACAGCAGCAGTCATAAATCAGTTTGCAGTTAACAGCCTTTTGTACTTATGACATACTTGCCGCAGGCCAGTCTAGATGCAAATTGAAACTTGACATCTGGCGATCGCCGAGCTTCGCATCTCCAAAGGCCGATACAACGGGATTGTTAGATCGTGACAGACTTCGCAATCTTCGCAAGCAATCGTAATGCTTCATTGACGGAAGCCGAATCTCGAAATATCTCTGCTACATCTGGATCAAGAACCACAACATTACTTGATTGCACATAAGCTTCATAGTACTTGCCACGAACACCGCCTGAGAAATCGTACTCAGGTCTCATCTCATCATTGGCTGTTATTTCAGGTTCCTGACTCATAGGAATACCCGGTAAGTGGGAAACTCAGACACTTTAGTGCTGAGAGGGAAACGGCTCGTGCGGTTTTAACCGCAGTCAGTATTAATTGCCCTGGATGAGTTATAATACTGTCATGACTCAACCCATCTCTGTTAAATGCAAGCTGATAGTACTCCCTAACTTTTGTGGCGAGATTGACCGCACGATGGAAGGGTTTGCCGATGCTTGCAATCAGATATTGGAAGTAGCTAAACGTGAAAATTGCTGGAATACTACCAAGCTTCACCACTTGGTTTATAAGCCAGTGCGTGAAGCGACGGGATTGAAAGCTAACCATGTTTGTCAAGCTATCCGTCGAGTTATTGGTAACGCTAAAGCTGTTAAGCAAATCCACAAGTTTAGACCCACCTCTATCAGCTTGGATGTTCGCACCTTTGTTTATAAGGAAAAAAGCCAATCTGTAGGGGTGACTTTGATATGTGGGCGGGTTGAGTTTAAATTGTCTATTGGTGGATATCAAATTGCACTGTTGAGGGGACAAAGCCCAACGAGTGCAACATTGAATAGAACAAAGATAGGACAATATTTTATCAACTTCGTTGTGGATATCCCGACTCAACCCAGTGGTAAAACTCCAAGAGTGATTGGCGTTGACCTGGGGAGACGCGATATCGTGCGATTCGTTGACTAGAAACCGTTTTTTCCATAAAGAAATGGGGGATTAGTCGCAAGGTTCTATTATACCTTGACAACTTGATAGACATGAAGGTGAGAGCAAGTAACCTAGAAAACTCAAATCCTTCCCCACAAGTGCAGTGGTGAAAGCACTTCCCCCAGGTTTGCGACTAGCCATCAAAGCCTGAAGCGGGGATGAAAGGGGGTAAAGCTGACAGCCCAAGTTGGTTCCCTTCGAGCAAGAACCCATGAGTAACGAAAGTGAAGACACGTTTAAAACATCGTCAGTCGCAACCAGCGAAATAAGGCTTATGCGCTGGAACCAAAAGGTAAAGGATAAGGAG
>JBBSCU010000199.1:0-10912 GCA_038249935.1 Chroococcales cyanobacterium | reverse complement strand
TAGATTACTCCTCTGTGACAGTGAATATCGTCACCTCCAATAACTCCTACCGAACCAGCGACAACAGCAACCGCACCTTCTACAGCAACATCGAGCGGTTTAACCTCAGAGGTGGCAGTGGTAACGATACCTTGCTGGGTGGCACACTCAACGACACCCTCAACGGCGGTGCGGGTGATGATAGTCTGCTTGGCGGCGCGGGGGATGACATTATCACTCAAGGGGCTGGAGGCGACACTGTTGATGGCGGTACAGGTGTAGATACTCTCGTAGATGCTGACTTCTCAGCAGACACCACTGGTAGAGTTCTGAACATCAACGGTAGCGCCATTGCTGCCATCACTTCTGGTGGCAACTCCTATCAGGGATTTGAGTTTTTTCTCAACATTACTGGTGGTAGCGGCAATGACAATTTCAGCTTTACTTCCCTGACTCCAGCAAACAACAGCATCAATGGTGGTACAGGTAACGATACCATCAATGGCGGTGCAGGTAACGATACCATCAATGGTGGTACAGGCAATGACTCACTCATTGGTGGCAGTGGTAATGACACTTATGTTATCGATACTGTCTCAGATGTAATCAGTGAAACCTCTACCTTAGCGACGGAGATTGACACTGTTCAAACTTCAATCAGCTATGTTCTGGGCGCTAATCTAGAAAATCTCACCCTAACTGGTACAGGAGCCATCAACGGTATAGGGAACAGCTTGAACAACGCCATCACTGGAAATAGTGGCAACAATACCCTCAATGGAGCAGCCGGTAATGATATTTTAATCGGTGGCACTGGTAACGACGCTTTATTAGGCGGAGATGGTAATGACACTATCAATGGGGTTGGAAGTGAGAACGGCACAGGGTTCCAAGACACGCTCACTGGTGGCAATAATAATGATTTGTATATCCTTGGCAACAGCAGTGCTGTTTTCTACAACGATGACAATAACACCAATGCTGGTTTAAATGACTACGCTCGGCTTACAGACTTTAACATCAGCCAAGACACAATACAACTCAAAGGTGTAGCTAGCTCCTACTTCCTGGGAACTTCACCGATTATTGGCATATTTGGGACATCAATTTACCTAGATACTAATGCAAATGGTGTCTTGAATTCCACTGATGAACTCATTGCTATTGTCGAGGGATTCACAGGACTGAATTTGACGGCAGGTTATTTTAGTTACATTGCTTAGTTGTAAAAACATAGGGTCAGCACTGCTACCAACATCAAAAATCTTGATGTTGGTAGCAGTGCTGAATTTTAGCATATTTGATGATATAGCGGTTCCCATGCAGATGCGGTACAACATTATATTGTCAATGCAATTAGAATACGTAACAGTTTATTAAGCCGACTGCGGGAAGCAATCGGCGTAACAAGTTCATGATAATTTAGTTGCAATTTAGCCGTGATTTGCACCTTGAGGTGGACGCGAGACAACCTTTTTTGCTAAACCCAAAGTCTGCAAAACTAAGATGCTCCACCAAGTAATATCAATTTCCCACCAAGATAACCCGGATTTCGCCATGTGGGGATAAGTATGATGGTTGTTGTGCCATCCTTCACCGTATGTGACGAGGGATACCCACCAAAGATTACGGGCACCATCATTAGCATCAAATGTGCGATAACCCCATAGATGTGATGCTGAGTTCACAAACCAGGTTGAGTGCCAAAGCAAGACACATCTGACAAAGACTCCGTAAACCACAAAAGACCATCCTCCTAAGGCATAAAGCAGCAGTGAGAGGGGTATTTGCAACACCAAGAAGTACCGATCCAGCCAGCAATAAAAGGGCTGTCTTGCTAGGTCAGGGGCATATTTTTTATAGGTTTCATAGTCAAAAAATTCTGGACGCGGGTAGAAAATCCACAGTATATGGCTCCACCAAAATCCTCTTTGGGCAGAGTAAGGATCTAGGTCAATATCTTCCGTGTGGGCGTGATGCTGGCGGTGTCCACCTACCCAAAAAATTGGCCCCCCTTGCAAAGCCAACGCTCCAATCAGGGCGATCGCATACTCTAACCACTTAGGAACTTGGAAACTGCGATGGCTCAGTAGTCGGTGATATCCCAGGCAAATACCAATGCTCCCAAATAACCAGTGGAGAAACACTAGTAAACCCAATGCTGACCAGGAAAAAAACCAAGGAGCCAGAAGTGCTAAGGCATGAAATGCAGCAAAAAATACTACATTTGTCCAACTGAGTTGAGGTGAGTTGCCTCTCTCAGGGGCGATCGCCCCAAAATTTGCGGTCATAAAAATTCCTGTTGATGGATGATGAAGCAATTTGCTTTTTCTCGGATGCCACCTGTACACCAATTCGTTACAGTAGAGTAAAGCAAGTGTCACTTACATTTGTTATCCTAGCAGGATTCGGATCTCCGTGCAAGTGCCACTTGCACTTTTCTATGTCGTCTCAACTCTTTTCCACTCGTCAACGCCTGATTCAAGCTGCACTTGAGTTGTTTTCTGCTCAGGGAGTCAGCGCTACCACAACCCGCCAAATTGCTGAAAAAGCCGAAGTCAACGAAGTGACATTATTTCGGAATTTTGGCAATAAGCATGGCCTGCTTTTAGCTGTGCTGGAAGAGTCCGCAGCCTTTAAGAATTTAGGTGAGTCGCTGGTGCGGCGGGCAACGCCTCCCGGCAATGTCTACCAAGCTCTGAAAGATTATGCAAGTGATAGCTTACACGCATTAGAACGGGTGCCAGAGTTCGTCCGGTCTGTGGTAGGTGAAGCCGACCAATTCCCGGCAGAAAATCGCCGCGCACTAGGCAGAGGAGTAACAGAGGCAAACCGTTATGTAGCTCAGTATTTAGCTACTGTAATCCAGCAGGGACACTTAAACACCTACTTAACGGCAGAAAAATTAGCCAGTTTGCTGAATGGAATGATCTTGGGATATGCCGTAATTGAGTTCACCAGCGAATTTCACGAACTTTGGGAGGATCGGGATGATTTTTTGGAAAATTTGGTGGAGTTATTTTTACATGGAGCCATGTCAGCTTCAACGGAATCAGCAATAAATTCCTTACAAGGAGGGTTGATCACTACAGAAGTAGCTGATTTACCAGCTAGTTTAGTTCACGAAATTCTACAACAAGCAAGGATTTTGGGAATACGAGATTATGCCTTGGCTTATGTGTTATTTGGGGCTGGATTATCCGTCATAGAAATAATTAGCTTGGAGCGATCGCACCAAATCTGTGATACTCAAGGGCACTTCCTGCAAATCACAATCCCCGGATTTGTCCGTCAAGTACCTGTGAATCAGTGGATTCTGGGCAAACGCTACGGCTCTTTTACTAATAATCCTTTAATTAAATGGCACAAAAGCCGTAAAGATACTCAAACAGCCATGTTTTTGAATGAAACAGGCAAACCGCTCTCAGAATCAGAGCTTCAGACACGTTGGCAAATATGGAGTGAGGGTTTGTTAACTCCCCAAGGAAAAACGCCAGTAATAGGACAGGCACAACAAACCTGGCGCGTAGAAATGTTAATGCGGGGGATCAACTTAGAAAACTTGAGTATTTTAACAAGTTGCGATTGCACCCAATTACAACCTTATGTCCGCCGAGCCAAAGAAAAAGCCGCCCTAGAGCAAGCCACCCGTTTAGATCAGAAGCCGGGATAGAGGAGTTAACAATTCAAAATTCAAATTAAACGATTAAGGTAAAACAACAGGCGCTTCTCTATCATTGTTGTTTGCACCATTCAAGAATGTAGCTGTACTCTCAGATGGGGATTGGGTGTTGCTCAAACGGCGGGATAAATTTTTGCGTTGCTTGCCTCCCGCCTGGACATATTGCAAACTGTCTTTGCCATAACGAGTTGCCACACTCATTAACATCTTTTCAGAGTAGCCGCGCAATTCTTCTTCAATGAGAGAAAGGCGACCTGTCATTTCATCCAGGGTAGAGAGTGAAGTGTTGTAGGTAGATAGCTCGGTTTGCAAGGTTTGGATGCGGCTGTCGTAGTCTGTCAAATTTAATCCGTTGCCAAATTCTAGCGTAGGGCTAATTGATCGCATTCCTGCAATTCGACGGAGAGCTTTTTCGAGAGAGGGTGAACTGCGTTTTAGTCGTGCCATGAAATGCGCTCCTGAAGGAAGTTATAGGGTTACTGCATATACTCTAGCCAATGCAACCATAAACTTCTCTGAGAAATTATTCGGAAAAATTAAAGCAAATTGACATCGACTTGATTATTTTTAGTCAATTATACTGAAGTTTTTATTTTATTTGTCAAAAAAGCTACTTAATATTAGCAATAAATACCTCGAAGTCGTGTTGGAGTACTTCAAAGTCATGTCGAGGTACTTAAAAGTCGTGTTGGAGTACTTCAAAGTCATGTTGAGGTACTTGAAAGTCGTGTTGGAGTACTTCAAAGTCATGTCGAGGTACTTAAAAGTCGTGTTGGAGTACTTCAAAGTCATGTTGAGGTACTTAAAAGTCGTATTGAAGTACTTGAAACTTGTGTTGGAGTACTTCAAAGTTATGTTGAGGTACTTTGAAATCGTGTCGGAGTATTAGAGGATGGTTTTCTTCAGCTTAACCCAACTTACGGCGAAGGCGATCGCGCACAAAAGTATCATAAATTATTCACCCAATGCATTTAAGACATCTGCGTATAGTTGGTTACTGATTCGGAAATTTGCTTGGATTACTAAACTATTCATTACAGGTTAAACTGCCGTAATTAGTTTTTGACGTTTTGCTATAGCGGTTCCCATTCAGATGCGGTACAACGTTATATCCCAAGGTGTAGGGGCACGGCGTGCCGTGCCCCTACAGGTGTACATCACGTAAACAAGAACTGCTATAATAAAAGAATTCCTAGTACTCCAGTGATCAACCTTCGCCAAATTTGAAATTGGTGAGGTGTTACTGACGATGACCACTGCTAGTCTGTTTCCTGTAAAGTCTTGAGATCTTCTTGAAACTCAGTGACATCATAGTGGACGCAGATGCCTCGATTGGCCAACAGTTTTTGAAACTGCATCCGATGCATCCCCATCAATTCACTAGCTTTCCCCAAACTAATTTTGTCTTGGCGAAATAGCATAAGCACAATTTCCAGAAATAATTCGTGTTCTGATAAGCCGCTCGCTCTTACGAGATCGTCTGAAATTACCAAACTCATGGTTATCTTTCTAACTTTTAAATCTACTGCTTAGATCGTAGCAGTCAAAACAAGGATAAGTTAGGCTATGTAACACTTCCACATTAGAAAAGCGATCGTTCTCTCAAGTCGATTGGTTTCATTTTGAGGTGCATCGCTCTCTCAAGTCGATTGATTTCATTTTGACCCGCGATCGCTATTACAATCAAGAAAAGACAACAAACGAATAAATACAAGTCGTCAATTTTCCTTGAGACTGATAGCGATCGCACAAACGCACTAAAATTTAAGAAACCATCATGATGGATACTGATATGGTATCGATCCCAATTACTTTGGAACAACTCATTACGGCGGTACAACAGTTGCAGCCAGACGAACGAGCAAAAGTCGCTAGAGCCTTGATTCAAATAGATTTACGTTCAGATTTGACGGCTTTAATTCAAGAACTTTATGCCGAACCCCCCGTAAATGAGATTACAGACGATGAAATCAGGGCTGAAATTAAAGCTGTGCGTCAGCAATCCCAGCAGGTATGATGTTGCGAGTGGTCATCGACACCAACATTTAGATTCGCATTTTGCTGAAAGGGCTAATTACATTGCCGATTTTGGCAGCATTTAATGAGGATAAATTCCAGTTGGTAATGAGTCAACCTCTCATGGAAGAACTCCATCTTGTTTGGAATCGCCCCCGTTTAAGAAAGCGGATTGACTCTAGTCAGGCGATTCGCTTAGAACAACAATTGCAGTACCGCGCCTTATGGGTTGAGTTAAAAACTGTTCCGCCTAATTGTCGAGATCCCAAAGATTTACCTGTGTTGGCTACAGCGATTGATGGCAAAGCGGGGATTATCGTATCTGGGGATGATGACTTGCGGGCTGATGATGACTTGAGAGAGGTAATGGCAAGCTATGGCATTCAGTTACTGGGTGTTCATTCTTTCCTAAAATATCTAGATGAAGGTGATGGATAAAGGATGCTTTCCCTGATCGCTCCCTAAAACAAGAACGCGATCGCTAATTCAACTTATGCCTAACCGCAATCGCCTTTTGACCGACTTCCCAAAATACGATCACCCCCTTGACTAAAAGAGCGATGCCTCCCCACAGTAGGAAAGCGATCGCTCTCTTAAGGCAATTGATTTTATTTTGACCCGCGATCGCTATTACAATTAAGAAAAGGGAATGAAAAGGATCTGAATCTTTATGTTTGGATGTGCCGTACAAATAATGGTCATGTTGGTGGGCTAAATCACCAATGCCAGTATGAACCTGACAGTCATTTAAAAGTTGAGCAAAATCACCCCAGGCTGAATCTTCAATCGGTGGTTCATTTCCTTCTTGCAGGAACACAATCATCACTTTTTGTCCATTGCGTCCAGCAATTGGCTTATCAGGGCAAACTACACCCTCTTGAAATGTTCCTTCTACAGCTAACATGGCGACTTTCTCTGTCTTCTTTCTCAATAATTGTCACCTAAAAATTTAAATCGTGGGTAGACCATTACAAACTGAAAGTATCCGCCGCCTTTTTTGCCCCATGCCCTACTCAATTCAACGGCTCTATAATGGCTCTTAAACCGTTGGTATAGAGTTTTTTGAGCATTTCTTTAGCGTTATACTCACTGCTAAATACTCCTGCTTGCATAACTCTTTGACCTTGCCAAACAGTGGGAAACGCACCAGGAGCAAGCGATCGCACTAAATCTTGATCTTGATCAGTGAAGAGTGGAACTATTACGCGATAACGCATACCAAACTGTGTCGCAGAGTTCGCGCCATAGGACATAGTTGCAGAATTTGTAACTGGTACTTTTTGCATATCGCCAATGGGGATATTGCGATCATCAACTGGCAAAAGTGCTTCACTACCTGGGCGTAATGGCTGCTGTATTTGCTCCCTCATGCTTGGGACTGATGCTTGTGCTACTGGATTAGATGGGTACTGAGGAGCAGTAAACTCAATTGTATTGGGATCAATCCGCACATAATTTAACTGTGGCGGATCGGGTGACTCTGGTGGATTGGAAGTTGATATTTGTCTATCTAACAAGCTGCTAGGAGTAGGAAAACTAGCAACTTTAGAGGTGGCTTGCCGATCATTGAATATGGGTACGGAAAGTGGTATATTGGCTGGCAACAATGGCAGCAGTTGACTGTTTAATTGTTCAGAAACAGGATTATTTTTGCTGGGTAATGGCGCTGTTTGCCCGTTGGTCGATTCAGAGATTTCAGGAGCCGAGAAGGTGATTTCACCATTTGCTGGTATTTCTCGTAACACATTGTTGGGGACAGGTTGAGAAGTTTGGGTTGCTAATGCTGTTGTCCCGTTGATATCTACTTTGCCAGTGATGCGATCGCTCACAAGGTTATTACCAGCAGCAGAAATCATCTGTTTAGCAGCGCTGGCGTTAATGTCGTAGCGAGCATTATTTTGAAATTCATTACCGCCAGGTTCGGATACACTACCTAAATCTGGCATTGCTTGAGCGATCGCTACTAAACCATCTTCTTTATTATTTTGAATAGAATTATTTCGCAAAATCGGGCGGCCATTTGCTTGCACCACAATCCCCGATCTATTGTTCTGAATTTGATTGCCGATGATTACAGGAGCGGCATTTTGGGCAATATTGATCCCAAAACCCGTTTGCTGAAAGACATTTCCTTTCACTTGAGGACGGGAGTTACCGGCAATTGTGATGCCATTGGCTCCATTGCGATCGAAGTAATTCTTGCTAATGGTGGGTGCAGCGTTACCACTTACAGAAATCCCATCCTGAGTATTGCCTGTAAAAGTATTTTCTGCAACTACCGGATTGCTAGATTCAATCCATAAACCGTAACCACGGGGGTTCCGGTTTGTCACTGTCACACCAGTTAGCAAGGCTTGGTTTGCCCCAACAATTGTGACATTTTGACCGGCAAAGCTCCGACTCAGGTAATCACCACCTCCCTGAATGATAATGTCCTTGCCTTGATTGCTAGGGTTGCCTTGAATTGAAACACCCGGTTTCAGCATTAAAGGGAAAATCTCTCCTGTGTCGGCATTGTAAGTGCCAGTGGAGAGGATAATTACAGTATTGGCGATCGCTAATCGCAACGCTTGGGTAATGGTTTTCACAGGAGCGGATTCGCCGCCATTACCTGCACTGTCATCTCCAGTACTTGGGTTGACAAACAACACGTTAACCTGAGAAATTGTTTTCTCACCCACAGGTATCAAATATGGTGTTGATGGAATCTGAGCGATCGCACTGCCAAAACTAGTACCCAGGAACGCCATACTTGCCGCTCCCATACTTACGGTAAAAGATAATACTGATAAACGAAAAAATAAAAGCCTTGCTGATTCCAGAAACTTAGGCTTTGCAAGCGTAATATCTACTCTACGGTACTTAGTAAATACAATAGGGAGAATCATCTTTAACACAACTCCTTAGAAGTTACAATAAATTCTTATACTCTTAGAGAGTATTATGATGATAATATTACCCACATATTGACCGATTGACGATTTTTAATACGTAGTTATATCCCAAGGTGTAGGGGCACGGTATGCCCATTGGTGTCAACTTAACGTAAAAGTCATGTCCCGCAAGGAACTGAAGTTCCTTGCTAATAGCTAAAGTCATCTGAAAGATGACTAAATATAGTCAAAAATCTTTAGTCTACTTGAGTAGACTTTAGCTATTAGCCTTGAACTTTAGTTCCAGGCGGGTGAGGGAGACCACAGTTAAGCCATTTCTAGGCTTAAGTTGACACCTATGGGTATGCCGTGCCCCTACGGGTGTACCTCACGTAAACGAGAACTGCTATAAGTTTTTACAATAAATTGAAAATAATCTTCTGTTAATTGGTTTTTAACCATTGCTCTTTTACGCCCTCTATTTAATCATTAAAAAAACTTTTTATTTTGATATTTATTCTTTAATTTTTCTCAGATTTATGGAGTTATTATATTAGCTAAAATATCTGTTAGTTTTTTTTATAAAAACTCTGTAATCAATCTTTTATATTAGACAAAAATTTTCTTATAAATTTTTTTGATTTGCTTTGTTTGCATTTTCTAGTCTACAAACTATTCCTATAATTTCCCTAACTTAAGCAGTAGTTTAGCTGTAGGCATTGGAATGATTGTAGCTAATTGCTTGATATCAAAATGCTTAACTAGGCGAGGAGCAAACAATCCTCCATTTAAGTAATCAAGATTAGCTTGTATTTGCCGTGCTATTCCTTCTGTCTACTGTCGAATTTTTATTGTGTCCGCTCTTACCAGTTCTTTGTAAGTTTGTCCTTTACTGTAAAATAATAGACTAACCTTAGTGCTAAACTGTAGCCTCAAACTACCCTGATCACTGCCTATAGAAACATGGGATAATTTACCGTAACTCTTGCTACTACGTTGTATCGCGTAGATACCAGTAAAAATCTAGTAAAAAAAAAGCAAATTAATTAACTTATGGTTACTAGGATATATGATAAGTCGCATTTCGATGAAAGCACTAACGGGGTTGTTGTAATGGTCGAGCCATACAGCCAAAAAGAGCAAATACAGCAAGTTGTTTACCGTATTTTAGATGCCAATTTAGACCGCGCTCGTGAGGGCTTGCGAATCATCGAGGAATGGTGTCGCTTTGGATTGAATAATGCCCAGTTAACTCTTGAATGCAAGCGCCTACGACAAGAGGTAGCTAAGTGGCATACCTCGGAATTGCGATCGGCGCGAGATACACCAGGCGATCCTGGGACTGAGTTAACCCATCCTCAGGAAGAACAACGAGCTAGTATCAAATCGGTGCTACAAGCTAACTTTTGCCGCGTAGAAGAAGCATTGCGGGTGCTGGAAGAATACAGCAAGCTTTACCAGCCTAATATGGCTAAAGCTTGTAAGCAGATGCGCTATCAGGTTTATACCCTAGAAACTAGTTTAATGGGTTATCAGCGCCATCAATTGTTATGGCGATCGCATTTGTATCTTGTTACTTCCCCTAGTGAAACTTTGTTAAACACTGTGGAAGCTGCACTCAAAGGTGGATTAACGCTCTTACAATACCGCGACAAAACCGCCGATGATTCTTTGCGTCTGGAACAAGCTAGAAAACTCCGGCAGTTATGCCACATCTACGGCGCTTTGTTCATCGTTAACGATCGCGTGGATTTGGCTTTGGCAGTCGATGCAGATGGAGTGCATCTGGGACAACAAGATATGCCCATTGCTGTTGCTCGGCAATTACTCGGTTCTCAGCGTTTGATAGGTCTTTCTACCACAAATAAAGAAGAAATGCAAGGAGCAATTGCTGAAGGTGTAGATTACATTGGCGTAGGGCCAGTTTATGAAACTCCTACAAAAGTAGGTAAGGCAGCAACAGGTTTAGAATATGTCAGCTATGCTGCCAAAAATTGCTCAATTCCCTGGTTTGCAATTGGGGGAATAGATGCCAATAATATCAATGATGTGATCGATGCCGGAGCCGAACGTGTAGCGGTGGTGCGATCGCTCATCCAAGCCGAACAGCCGACTCTCGTCACACAGTATTTACTTTCCCAGCTTAATCGCATTAAACCAGAGCTTTAAAAGAGTCATTAGTCATTAGTCATTTGTCCAAAGTAAATAACCAATGCCCAATGCCCCACTCCCCACTCCCCATTTTCAACATACTTATGTCTAATGAAATTACGGTTCAGGTAAATGGGGAAACCCATAGTTGCTTGTCTCAAACTCTTTTACCCGACTTACTCCAACAATTGGGTTTCAACCCCCGATTAGT